>DASWAW010000118.1:0-2165 GCA_036390955.1 Arthrobacter sp. | reverse complement strand
CGAACAGCCATACCCTTGGGACCGGCTACAGCCCCAGGATGTGATGAGCCGACATCGAGGTGCCAAACTCCCCCGTCGATATGAACTCTTGGGAGGAATCAGCCTGTTATCCCCAGAGTACCTTTTATCCGTTGAGCGATGACCCTTCCATTCAGAATCACCGGATCACTATGACCTGCTTTCGCACCTGCTCGACTTGTCGGTCTCGCAGTCAAGCCACCTTATGCCATTGCACTATGAGTACGATTTCCGACCGTACCTAGGTGACCTTCGCACTCCTCCGTTACCCTTTGGGAGGAGACCGCCCCAGTCAAACTGCCTACCATGCACGGTCCCCGACCCCGTCAAGGGGCCCAGGTTAGAACCGCAACGTCGTCAGGCTGGTATTTCAACGTCGGCTCCACCGAGTCTAGCGACCCGGCTTCATAGCCTCCCAGCTATCCTACACAGACAGCGTCACAGTCCAATGCAAAGCTACAGTAAAGGTTCATGGGGTCTTTCCGTCTAGCCGCGGGAAGATTGCATCTTCACAAACATTTCAACTTCGCTGAGTCTCAGGAGGAGACAGTGTGGCCATCGTTACGCCATTCGTGCGGGTCGGAACTTACCCGACAAGGAATTTCGCTACCTTAGGACCGTTATAGTTACGGCCGCCGTTTACCGGGGCTTCGATCAAGAGCTTCGCTTGCGCTAACCCCATCAATTAACCTTCCGGCACCGGGCAGGCGTCACACCCTATACGTCCACTTTCGTGTTTGCAGAGTGCTGTGTTTTTATTAAACAGTCGCAGCCACCAGTTTATTGCAACCCTTTCACCCTCATGAAGTAAATCAATCAAGCTACCAGGGCGTACCTTTTCCCGAAGTTACGGTACCAATTTGCCGAGTTCCTTCTCCCGAGTTCTCTCAAGCGCCTTAGAATACTCATCTCGCCCACCTGTGTCGGTTTGCGGTACGGTCTCGTATGACTGAAGCTTAGAGGCTTTTCTTGGAACCACTTCCGATTGCTTCAGAACCTAAGTTCCTCGTCTCGACCCCTTGAATTCCGCGCCCGGATTTGCCTAAGCGCCTTCTATGAGTCAAAAACCGGGACATCCAACACCCGGACAACCTTCCGCGATCCGTCCCCCCATCGCATCATACGACGGTGCAGGAATATTAACCTGCTTCCCATCAGCTACGCATCTCTGCCTCGCCTTAGGGGCCGACTCACCCTGCTCCGATGAACGTTGAACAGGAAACCTTGGGCTTACGGCGTGGAGGCTTTTCACCCCCATTATCGCTACTCATGTCAGCATTCGCACTTCTGATACCTCCAGCATCCCTCACGGGACACCTTCGCAGGCCTACAGAACGCTCTCCTACCATATGCTTACGCATATCCGCAGCTTCGGTGCACAGTTTGAGCCCCGTTACATCTTCCGCGCAGGACGACTCGACCAGTGAGCTATTACGCTTTCTTTAAAGGATGGCTGCTTCTAAGCCAACCTCCTGGCTGTCTGAGCCTTCCCACCTCGTTTCCCACTTAACCATGTCTTTGGGGCCTTAGCTGGTGGTCTGGGTTGTTTCCCTCTCGACTACGGACGTTAGCACCCGCAGTCTGTCTCCCGTGAAACCACTCCTCGGTATTCGGAGTTTGCCATGGTTTGGTAGGGCTCGATGCCCCCCTAGCCATAACAGTGCTCTACCCCCGTGAGCGATACGTGAGGCACTACCTAAATAGTTTTCGGAGAGAACCAGCTATCTCCGGATTTGTTTAGCCTTTCGCCCCTATCCACAGCTCATCCCCTAGTTTTTCAACACTAGTGGGTGCGGACCTCCAGTGAGTGTTACCCCACCTTCATCCTGGCCATGGGTAGATCATCCGGTTTCGGGTCTACGCCATGCGACTGATGCGCCCTGTTCGGACTCGGTTTCCCTGCGCCTCCCCTATTCGGTTAAGCTCGCCACACAACGTAAGTCGCTGACCCATTATACAAAAGGTACGCAGTCACCCTTGCGGGCTCCCACTGTTTGTATGCATGCGGTTTCAGGTTCTATTTCACTCCCCTTCCGGGGTACTTTTCACCTTTCCCTCGCGGTACTAGTCCACTATCGGTGGAAGAAGGTATTTAGCCTTAGCGGGTGGTCCCGCCGGATTCCCACAGGGTTTCTCGTGTCCCGTGG
>DASWAW010000117.1:0-5135 GCA_036390955.1 Arthrobacter sp. | reverse complement strand
TTCAGCGTCCGCTGGTACTTGCCCAGCCGTTCGACGACGCCGGCACGGGCCTGCGGGACAATCCGCACCGACCGGACCAGCACGATTATTACGAACGCAACGAGAACCAGCAGCACGATTGCGACTGCGATATCCATACATCACCTATTCCCCAGATTGGTCTTGCTATGGTGCGCGGCGGTGTCCCGCCGCGCGCCCGGCGCCGGTGGCGGCTGCCGGAATACTTTGCGCCGGCTACTGGATGGCGGTTTCCGGCTGCGGGGCGACGACGGCGGTGGCGCCGTCGATAGCGCTGACGATCGCATGCTGGCCCGGTGCCAGGACGCCAGTCTCGGAACGGGCGCTCCACACGTCCCCGCCGATCTTGACCAGGCCGCCGCTCGCGCTGACCGGCTCCATTACAAGGGCGGATTCGCCGATCAGCCGTTCGACGTTGCTCCGGCGGTCCGCCGGGCCCTTGTGGAGGTGCTTGAGCGCCACCGGACGGACGAAGCCGATCATCAGGAGGGATACTACGCAGAAGGCCACAACCTGCAGGCCCAGGTTGGCGCCGGCGAAGGCTGCCACCAGACCGGCCAGGGCTCCGCCGCCGAGCATGATGAAGAACAGGTCGAGAGTGAGCATCTCCACCACGGCAAACACCAGGAAGACGGTGAGCCATAGCGCCCACCAGTTTTCGGGTAGCCATTCAAGCATCTTTTCCCCCTTCGCCACGGGGGCTGCGGGCGCAGACCCTCAGTAACTGTGTTTCCATCCTAAGCCGAAGGGCAACGCCTGCGGAGGACTGCGGCAGGCCGCCGGCGAAAGTGGCCAAGTCGTTACCTCGGAGTACCGCGGGACTGCGGGCGCGGCTCGAAAACACTGATCCGGAACCGGGCCGAGACCGAGGTCAGCGGCGGCAGCCCGGCGGCGACGGACGCCAACTCTCCGCGGTCCAGGTGGTGTCCGGCCGGGCCCATGAGGGCCAGCCTGGCGACGTCGTCCGGGGCGAGGGAGAGTGGCACGTCCAGGTTGTCGGCGGAGAGCACCGAAAAGTGTCCCTCGAGCGATGCCGCGAGCCGCTCGTCCTTCGCCGGATCGATCCCGAGCATCCCGGCACGCCCCGCAATTTCCTCGAGATGGCCCGGCCGGGGCGTTACGACGACGAGCCGGCCGCCGGGACGGAGCACCCGGGCAAATTCGGCCGCGTTGCGCGGCGCGAAGACGACGGTGACGGCGTCAACCGCGTTGTCAGCGACCGGCAGCGGCTGCCACACGTCGCAGACGAGGTTCACGGCCTCCGGGTTCAACCTGGCGGCGCGGCGGAGCGCGAATTTCGAAATATCCAGGCCGACGGCCGCCGCGGGCGTCCGGTCCAAAGCCATCCGGTCCAGCAGGGCCCGGAGGTAGTGGCCGGTCCCGGTTCCGGCGTCCAGCACCGTCCGGGGAATTTGTTCGGTACCGCCGGCGAGGGCAGGGGCGGCCAGTTCCGCCACGGCACCGGCCAGTGGCCTGTAGTGGCCGGCGGAGAGGAAGTCGAAGCGGGCCGCCACCATGTCGGCCGTGTCCGCTTCAAACACGGTGCCTTTGCCCACAAGGAAATTGAAGTAGCCCTGTTTTGCCGCGTCGAAGCTGTGGCCGGCCGGGCATACCAGGGAGCGGGCGGCGCCGCCGCTGAATCCGAGGCGGTTCCGGCAGACCGGACACAGCAGGGAGGCGGAAAGGTCGGGGGGCATAGTGTCCATCCTAGGGGTGGCGGACCCGGCAGGACCCGGCCGGACCCGGCTGGCCCACCGCGGATTCCGGCCCGCCGGGGTGAGCTATTTCACAGTGCGGGCAACTGGGGCTAGGCTCGCACAGATGAAATCCGAACATCTGCCGCTGATCAATTCCGTTTCCGCTCCTGCCGTGCACCCGGACGGCTCACGTGCCGTGGTGTCAGTGCTCCGGCCCGACTTCGACGCCGATGCCTACGTCGGACAGCTGTGGACGGTGCCGCTGGACCCGGACCAACCCCCGCGGCGCCTCACCCGGGGTTTCCGCGACACGGCGCCGGATTTCTCACCGGACGGACGGGTGCTGGCGTTCCTGCGCGCCGCGGCCGGCGGCAAGCCCCAGCTCCATATCGTGGAGTCCGGCGGCGGGGAGCCGCAGCCCGTGACCGACGCGCCGCTGGGAGTGTCGGCGTTCGCGTGGTCGCCCGATTCGCGGCACATTGTCTACGGCGCCCGGATTCCAGCGGACGGCCGCTACGGCAGCACCGAGGGGGTCTCTGCCGGGTCCGAGGACGCACGGATGATCACCGACTACCAGTACCGGATGAACGGCGTCGGGTATACGGCGGACAAGCCGGTCCAGCTCTTCCTCGTTGAGCTGCCCGAACTCGGAGCCGAACCCAAGGTGGCGCCCGTTGGCAGGGCCCTGAAGGCACGCACCGCGGCTGGTCCCGCCGGCCAGACGGACGGCGGCCTGCTGCCGGCCGCGCGGCAGCTGACCACCGCCGCCACTGACCACAACGGCGCCAGCTTCGGCGCTGACGGGAGCACCATTTACTTCACGGCCGCCCTGCACGAGGGCAGCGACGCCGATCTCGCCAGCGGCATCTACCGCATCACTGTTGGGGCAGGCGCTGCGGGCAAAGACGCCGGGCCAGGCGCCGTGGGCGAAGACGCCGGGGGAGCGGGGCCGGAACTGGTTGCCCCAGCCAACACCGGCCGTCAGACCGTCCACGCCGTCCGCCAGTCACAGGACGGGCGGTGGTTGTTCTTCCTCGCCCAGGATCTCGGCGAGTCCGGGCAGGACTTCGTGGCACGCAACACCGCGCTCTTCGTGCTGCCGGCGGGCGGGGGTCAGGCCACGCGGCTCAGCGACGCCGAGGCGATGGATCTCGGTTGCAGCGGCCGGATCGAACTGGGCGGGCCCGACTCGGCGCTGCTGCTGAACAACGTCCGGGGAACGGTCGAGCTGCTCGAATTCCCGGCCTCCGGGGATCACCGGGTGCTGGTCCGCGGCGGCCGGGTGGTCACCGGTGCCGCCGCCGGCGGCGGATCACTCGTGGTCAGCTTCGCCGACGCGGCGACCGCGGGGGATGTGGCGGTGCTCGACGGCGGGCAGCTGCGCGTCCTGACCGATTTCTCCGCCCCGCTGCGCGCGGACGCCGGAATCATCGAACCGCTTGAGCTCACGGTCCCGTCCGCGGATGGCTACCCCGTCCACGGCTGGCTCGTGAAACCGGCGGGCCAGGGACCCCACCCGGTTCTGCTGAACATCCACGGCGGCCCCTTTGCCCAGTTCACCGGAGCGCTTTTCGATGAGGCCCAGGTCTACGCTGCGGCCGGCTACGCGGTCCTGATGTGCAACCCCCGCGGTTCCGCCGGCTACGGCCAGGCCCACGGACGGGCCATCAAGGAGAAGATGGGCACCCTGGACATGCAGGATGTCCTCTCCTTCCTCGATGGCGCGCTCGGCAAGTTCGAGGAGCTCGACGCCGGGGCGCTCGGGATCATGGGGGGTTCCTACGGCGGCTACCTGACCGCCTGGACCATCAGCCACGACCACCGCTTCAAGGCCGCCATCGTGGAACGCGGGTTCCTCGATCCCGTGAGCTTCACCGGATCCTCGGACATTGGCTGGTTCTTCGGCGGGGAATACACCGGACGATCCGCCGAACAGATGGCGGCGCAGAGCCCCATGGCCCGGGTGGACCAGGTGCGCACGCCCGCCCTGGTTATCCACAGCGAGGAGGATCTCCGGTGCCCGGTGGAACAGGGCCAGCGGTATTTCACTGCGCTCAAACAGCTCGGGGCGGAGGCCGCGTTCCTGGTCTTCCCGGGCGAGAACCACGAACTGTCACGCGCCGGGACGCCCCACCACCGCAAGCAGCGCTTCGACCAGATCCTCGCGTGGTGGGCCCGGTACCTTCCGGCCTCGGCTGACCCTGCCGCCCCGGCCGGGTAAGTTACTTCAGGCGTCCGGCAGGAAGCCGAGTTCCTGCCGGGCGAGGCTGATATCGGGTTGCGACCAGCGCGCGGCGTACTCGGCGTTCGTGCTGATGGAGCGAAGCTCGGCGCGGTCCAGGTAGAGGATGCCGTGCAGGTGGTCGGTTTCGTGCTGGACGATCCGCGCCTGCCAGCCGCTGAACTCCCGCTGTTGCCGGCTTCCGTCCGGGCCCGTGAAGTCGAGCCGCACCGAGTCGGGACGGGACACCGCGGCCTGCAGACCGTTCAGCGAGAGGCATCCTTCGTAGAACGCCACCGTGCCACCGGGCAGTGGCTCGTAGGACGGGTTCAGCATCGCAAAGAACGGCAGCGGCTCCCGCCCGCGGACGGCGGCGACTTCCGGGTCCACCTCGAACTGGTCCTCGAGCACCGCGAGCTGCAGCGGAATGCCCACCTGGGGCGCGGCCAGACCGACGCCGGGTGCCTTGTGCATAACGCTGCGCATCAGGTCGATCAGCTGGCCAAGTTCGGCATCGCTTAATTGGCCGTTATAGGGCGCGGCCACCTGCCGGAGCACCGGATTTCCGGCCTGGACAATGGCGGGGAGCACCCCGGCGGTAAGTACCCGCTGGACGGTTTCATGGATGCGGGCGGCGCTGAAGTCAGTGGGCTTGGCGTCAGGGGACATGGCAACAGACTACTGGCGTCTGCAAGCTGCCGTAATGAATTCGTGAATGCGTCCACGCAGCAGCGCTCCGGCGTCGATCTTCAGGACGCCGTCCCGGCCGCCGGCTGAGACCCGCAGCGGCAACAGCGTCCCCACTTTATCCTCCGCTATGGCGTGCGGATCGCAGCGTGCGGGCCGGATTCCCAACCGGAGTTGCTGGGTTGCGCCGCCGGCGTTGACCGAAACGGAGCGCGGCCACGGGGCGGACGGGTCTTCCGCCAGCAGGGTGGTCTGCTCGATCCGGTTGATGATCAGGGATCCCGTTGAGCCGGGAGTCACGGCACCGGGAATGTCCCGCGGCGTGATGGTCAGTTCCAGCACCCCGCTTTGCCCGTCGGCAGAGACCTCGAGTTCCGGTTCCAGACGGATTCCGGCCACCGCAGTGGCTGCCTGGGCCAGGCACATTTCCGAGTTGTTCCGGCTGAGCACCCCGTAGGGATCAGTGGCGTGCACCGTTGCGGTGGACCCTGGCCCCGGACCTTCAGCAAACC
>DASWAW010000116.1:0-4167 GCA_036390955.1 Arthrobacter sp. | reverse complement strand
CTTCTTCCACCCCGGGTTCGGCGAACCAGAGCTTCGTTTCCCCGTACTTCCGTTCCGCAAACCGCTCCATCCCGTCCGGCCAGGACGGCTCGGGGGTCCGGGACGAGCGCTCCACGACGACGACGGCGCCCTCGGCCAGGTGCGGGAGCAGCTTGCCGAGCACGCCGGCCAGCGCCGGTTCGTCGAGGGGGTACGGCGGATCGAGGAAGACAAGATCCCAGCGGACGGCCGTCTGGGTCCGGTCCAGGAACGAGTCGACCTTGGAGCGGTGCACGGTGACGACCTTGTGCCGCGCGACGGTGTTGACGAGGTCCGCGTTGCGCTGGCAGACCTCGCTGGCCTTGCCGTCGGATTCCACCAGGTCCACACTCTGCGCGCCGCGGCTGGCGCTTTCCACGCCGAGTGAACCGGACCCCGCGTAGAGGTCCAGCACCCGGGCGTCCGCGATCACCTCGAAGGCGTCGAGCCGGGAGAAGAGCGCTTCCTTGACCCTGTCCGTGGTGGGCCGGGTCAGGGACCCCGGGACGCTGACCAGGGTGGTTCCGCCCGCGGCCCCGGCAATGATGCGGCTCATGGCCGGGCCGCCCTGGGTGCATGGATGGTGTTAGCCGCGTTCAAGGAACGCCTCCTTTTCCGGATTGAGGTATTCGTCGATCGCCGCGGCGAGGACGGGGTGGGCGCCCAGGGACGGGTCGCCGCCGACGATCGCCTGCGCGTCCTGCCGTGCCCGGGCGATCACGTCCTCGTGTTCCAGGACCCGCAGCAGCTTCAGCGTGGACCGGCCGCCGGACTGGGAGGCGCCCAGGATGTCGCCTTCACGGCGCAGCTTGAGGTCCTCCTGGGCGAGTGCGAAGCCGTCGGTGGTGGCCGCGACGGCCTCGAGCCGGCGGCGGCTCGGGTGGCCGGGTTCCAGGGTGGTGACTAGCAGGCAGGTGCCCGGCAGCCCGCCGCGTCCCACCCGGCCGCGGAGCTGGTGGAGCTGCGAGATGCCGAAGCGGTCCGCGTCCAGGATCACCATCAGGGTGGCGTTATGGACGTCCACGCCCACTTCGATCACGGTCGTTGAGACCAGGAGCTTGGTCTGGTTGGCGGTGAAGGAGGCCATGGTTTCGGACTTCAGGACCGGGTCCAGCCGGCCGTGCAGCGGGGCCACGGGCACGCCGGCCAGGGCCGGTTCGTCGCGCAGGAGTTCGACGACGCCGGTCACGGAGGCCAGCTCGCGGGGCCCGCTGTCGCCCTCGAGGTCCGCGGCGGACGGTTCGGCCTCGCCGGGACTGAAGTCGCCGTCGTCGTCCGAGCCGATCTTGGGACAGACGATGTACACCTGGTGGCCGGCGTCGATCTCTTCCCTTGCGCGGCTCCAGATGCGCGTGGCCCACGCCGGGTGCTCCGCGAGCCCGACGACGTGGGTGGTGATCGGTGCGCGGCCGGCCGGCAGTTCGTCGAGGACGGACGTTTCGAGGTCGCCGAACACGGTCATGGCCACGGTCCGGGGGATGGGGGTGGCGGTCATGACCAGCAGGTGCGGGGGTTTGCTGGCCTTGGACCGGAGCACATCGCGCTGTTCGACGCCGAACCGGTGCTGCTCGTCGACCACGATCAGGCCCAGATCGTAGAAGGAGACGTTGTCGCTGAGCAGGGCGTGGGTGCCGATGACGATCCCGGCGGTTCCGGAGGCGGCGTCGAGCATCGCCTGTTTCCGGGCCGCGGTGGGCATGGACCCGGTCAGCAGGGTGACCTGGACCGCGTCGGGGCCGAAACCGCCCAGCATGCCGTCGCGGGACAGCGGCCCGAGGGTGCGGCGGATCGATTCGAAGTGCTGCGCGGCGAGGACCTCGGTGGGGGCCAGCAGGGCGGCCTGTCCCCCGGCGTCAACCACCTGGAGCATGGCGCGCAGGGCCACGACGGTCTTGCCGGAGCCGACCTCGCCCTGGAGCAGGCGGTTCATCGGCGAGTCCTGGGCGAGTTCCGCGGCCAGCGTCTTGCCGACGGCGGCCTGGCCGGAGGTCAGGGTGAACGGCAACTGCCGGTCAAAGGCGGCCAGCAGCCCCTCCGCGGCGGGCCGGCGGGCAGTGGCCTCCTCGGCGGCGAGCTGAGCGCGGCGCCGGGCGAGGGCGGACTGGAGCACGAGGGCTTCATGGTAGCGGAAACGGTCCCGGGCGCGCTGCCAGTCCGCCGGGCCGTGCGGGCGGTGGATGAGCCGGTAGGCGTCGGCGACCGGCACGAACTTCTCCCGGGCCGTGATCTCCGCCGGCAGCGGGTCAGGCACGGCGTCCAGGTCCGCGGTTTGCAGCAGCGTTTTGAAGACTTTCTGGATGGACCAGCTGGTCAGCCTGGCGGTGGCCGGGTACACCGGGATGGGCATGGCGGCGAGCGTCTCCGGGTCCATCCCCGGGGTGTCCGGGTCCTCGTCCAGCAGCTGGAAGTCGGGGTTGGTCAGACCCAGTGCGCCGCCGTAGCGGGTGATCTTGCCGGAGAACAGGGCGCGGCTGCCCGGCTGCAGCTCGGCCCGGGCCCGGTGGCCGTTGAAGAAGCTCACTTTCAGGGTGCCGCTGCCCATCCCGGTGCCCCGGTCCGCGGCGTCGTCGGTGATCACGACGTCGGTCAGCGAGCCGCGGCGGGTCTTCATGAACCGGCTGCTGTTGGAGACCACCCGGGCAATCAGGGTGACTTCCTCGTCGAGGGGAACCTCGCTGATGGGTGTGAGTTCGCCGCGGTTCATGTAGCGGCGGGGGAAATAGTTCAGCAGCCCGCCGACGGTGGTGATGCCGAGGTGTTTTTCGATGACCGCCGCGGAGCGCTTGCCGATCCGGCGCTCAAGGTCCAGCCCCAGTTCGCCGAGGCCGGGTTCTCCGTGGCCCGGTCCGGCGTTGTTTCGTTCAGCTTTCATGTCCGTCCGGGGCCTGTCCTGCGGGTTCGCGGGCACCGCTGTCGCGGGGTTCGGCGTCCGGCATGGCAAGTTCGGTGACGCTGATGTCCGACGGTTCGCCGAGGGACCGGATCAGGGCCACGGCGGGGGCGGCAGCCGGCACATGGACGTGGACCCGCCAGCGGTATGCCCCGGACGCGTCGACTGCCCCGCCGACCTGGCTCATGATGACGGACTCGCCCATTTCGTCGAGCCGCTGGCGCATCATGGCGGCGTCCAGCGGCGACAGGGTAATGGTGCACATGACTTCCACGCCCTCGTCACGCGGCATGCCGGCATGGATGTGCGGGTCCTGGACGTCGTAGCCGTGCAGCCCGTCCAGCAGCTGGTCCTGGAGTTCCTCGCCGAGGACGGCGGAGCGCAGGCAGTCGAGGATCAGCAGCATCCCGACGCCGCCGGCATCCACCACATGGGCGGCGTGCAGCGCTGCCAGCTGGTCTTCGGTGCGCACCACGGCCGCAAGGGCGGCTTCAACGACGGCATCCAGCGCCAGGCCAAGGGTGTGGTTGCTGTCGTCGCCGTTGTGCGCCGAGTCCACGGAGGCCGCGGCGCGGGCGGCCGCCTCCATCACGGAAAGCATGGTGCCGGGAACCGGGTCGCTCAGCGCGGACCAGGCCCGGAGCTGGGCGCGGTTCAGCGCGGCGGCCAGCAGCGGCGCGCTCAGCCGGTGGGTGCCGCCGAGGGGTTCGGCTGCGGCGCAGAGGAAGACGGCGAACAGCGTGCCGGAGTTCCCGCGGGCCTTTTCCATGGCAGCCAGGCCGGCGCGGGCGAGGATGGCGCCGACGTCGTTCTGCGCCGGATCCGGCGGGCCAAAGGAATGGAGTGGCGGATCCGCACTGATCTGGGGTATCGCGGCGGTATCCAGGTTGTGAAGTGCCTGGGCCGCGGCGCGCACGGTCAGGTAGAGGTTGGTGCCGGTGTCGCCGTCGGCGACAGGGAAGATGTTGATGGCGTTCAGGCGGTCGCTGTGGTTTCCAAGCGTTGTTTCTGCCTTGCTCAACCACCGCTTCATCGCTTGCGCGTTCGCGGCAATCTTAGTCTGCAAAGTGATCCCATCCCACAGTGTCAGCGGGCCGGCCCGCTATCTTGACGCCCGTGCGGTCCGTTGGTGCAGGGGCTTCTACCGAGCCTATCGCAGTGAAACCGTGAGGCAGCTGAAGACCTGACGGGAATGTGGCCAGGAGGCCGTGGTCCTCCCCGCCGCCCAGGACCCAGGCCATCGCATCGGTGCCGAGCAG
>DASWAW010000115.1:0-15655 GCA_036390955.1 Arthrobacter sp. | reverse complement strand
TCACCTACATCCGCACCATCGTCCAGGGCAAGGCCGGGCAGGAACCCGGCAAGTCCATCGAGACGATGCCGAGCACGGGCCAGTACCTGTGACGCAGGCTGTGCCCGGCAGGCCGGCCGGCGTACCGGGCGGGCTGCCGGTAGGCGGCGCCATGCGCGTGATGGGCTCGGAGACCGAATACGGCATCCACGCGCCCTCCGCGCCGGGGGCCAACGCCACGATGATGTCCGCCCGGGTGATCCAGGCGTACGCCCAGGTCACCCGGCAGCGCGCCGCCGGCGGCGCCGAGACCCGGTGGGACTACACCGACGAGGAACCGCTGCATGACGCGCGCGGCTGGACGCTGGAACGCGGCCAGGCCGAACCGGACCAGCTGACGGACCAGCCTCCCGTCCTCGACGCCGAGGCCGTCGCCCTCGCCTACGGGCGGCAGGAGCTGGAGGCTGACGGCGAGGACGAGTCCGGGACGCTGCTGATGAACATGGTCCTCGGCAACGGGGCCCGGCTGTACGTCGACCACGCCCACCCCGAGTACTCCAGCCCCGAAGTGACCAACCCGCGGGCCGCCGTCGCGTGGGATGCCGCCGGCGACCTCGTGGCGCTTGCGGCGGTGCGGCGGCTGGCCGCTGACCCCGAGCTGCCGCCGGTCAATCTGTACAAGAACAACACTGACAACAAGTCCGTCTCCTACGGATCGCACGAGAATTACCTGATGCCCCGCTCGGTGCCGTTCGGGGACATCGTCCGCGGCCTGACACCGTTCTTCGTCACCCGCCAGATCATCTGCGGTGCCGGCCGGGTCGGCATGAAGCAGGACGGTTCCCGCCCCGGTTACCAGATCAGCCAGCGGGCGGACTTTTTCGAGACCGAAGTGGGCCTCGAGACGACGATCCGCCGCCCCATCATCAACACCCGCGACGAACCCCACGCGACCGCGGACAAGTACCGCCGGCTGCACGTCATCATCGGTGACGCCAATCTCAGCCAGGCCTCCAACTTCCTCAAATTCGGCACCACGGCGATGGTCCTGAGCCTGATCGAGGCCGGCCTGGCCCCCAAAATCGAAGTGCACGAGCCGGTCGCGGCGCTGCAGTCCGTCAGCCACGACACCACGCTCACGGCCACCGTCCGGCTGCTCGACGGGCGGCGGCTCACCGCCCTGGACCTGCAGTGGATCTACTACGAGGCCGCCGCCAAGCACGCCCAGGACACCGGCGTCGCCGACGCCGTGGACGGGGACGGCCACACCCATGAGGTGCTGGAACGCTGGTCGGCGACACTGACCGAACTCGCCGGCGACCGGGCGGCGGCCGCGTCCTCGGTGGAATGGCTCGCCAAACTCTCCCTGCTGGACGGCTACCGGGAACGCGACGGGCTCGACTGGGGCCACGCGCGGCTGGGGCTCGTGGACCTGCAGTGGGCGGACATCCGGCCCGAAAAGGGGCTCTACTACCGTCTCCTGGCCCGGGACCGCATGCAGCGGATCGTCGACGACGGCGTGATCCAGCGGGCGGTCACCGAGCCGCCGTCGGACACCCGGGCCTTCTTCCGGGGCCGCTGTGTCAGCCGTTTCGGGGCCGACGTTGTCGGTGCCAGCTGGGACTCGGTGATCTTCGATGTGCCCGGCCGCGGCAGGCTTCAGCGGGTCCCCACCCGGGAACCGCTGCGCGGCACGGAGGCCCTCACCGGCGGCCTGTTCGCCCGTCACCGGGAGGCCGGGCCGTTCCTCGCCGAACTGCTGGGGCTCCCGCCGGGTTCCTGAGGAAAAGAGCCCCGCCGGAGCCCCGGGCGTGGCAATATGGCTTACAGGATGTCCCTTGCGAAAAAGGGGACGGACAGAAGGAGAAAACAATGGCAGGCCAGGAGCAGCAGCAGCCGCAGTCGCGGGACACCGAAGTCGACGAAGACGTCCCCGCAGCCCCTCCCGCTCCCGCGGAGGGACAGGCATCAGCCGCCACCCAGGGCGTCGACGATCTGCTGGATGAGATCGACGGTGTGCTGGAGTCCAACGCCGAGGAGTTCGTCCGGGCGTTTGTCCAAAAGGGCGGCCAGTAGCACCGCCGGCACCACGGCGGCCGAAGGGTTGCGCCGACACAGGGCTGAGGGCCGGAAGCCGTTGATTCACTACGTTGAGGGAGTGCACCAGTGCAGGAAACCACCGCCAACCAGGTAGCAGCCAACGCCACGTCCTCCTTCACTGAACATCTGCAGCGCCAGCGCCCCGACCTGCTGCCGTTCGGCCAGCCGGCGTTCGGCCAGGGCCAGCAGTTCCCGGCGGGCCAGCCGGCCACACCCCTGCAGGCGCCGCACGGGACCACGATCGTCGCGATGAGCTATGCCGGCGGGGTGCTGATGGCGGGGGACCGCCGCGCCACGATGGGCAACGTCATTGCCAGCCGGCACATCGAAAAGGTGTTCCCGGCGGACCAGTTCTCGGTGCTGGGCATCGCCGGGACGGCCGGAATTGCGCTCGACATCACCCGGCTCTTCCAGGTCGAACTCGAACACTACGAGAAGATCGAAGGGACCATCCTGAGCCTCGACGGCAAGGCCAACCGGCTCGGGGCCATGATCCGCAGCAACCTGCCGATGGCGATGCAGGGCCTCGCCGTAGTGCCGCTGTTCGCCGGCTTCGACCGTCCCGCCGGCGTTGGCCGGCTCTTCTCCTACGACGTCACCGGCGGCCGGTACGAGGAGCAGGAGCACCACTCGGTCGGCTCGGGCTCGATGTTCGCCCGCGGCGCGCTCAAGAAGCTCTGGCGGCCCAATCTCACGGAACAGGAGGCGGTCGCCGTCGCCGTCGAGGCGCTCTACGACGCGGCCGACGACGACTCCGCCACCGGCGGCCCGGACCCCGTCCGGCAGCTCTGGCCGGTGGTCTACATCGTCAACCGCACCGGGGCCTTCCGGGTTCCCGAGCGCGAGCTCGCGGCAATGGCCGGCACCATCATAGAATCCCGGGCCGTGGCCCAGCGGGAGGCCTGAGATGACCCAGCAGTTCTACGTCTCGCCCGAACAGCTGATGAAGGACCGCGCGGATTTCGCGCGGAAAGGCATCGCGCGCGGGCGCTCCGTGGTGGTCATCAGCTGCCGCGACGGGATCGCCTTGGTGGCCGAAAACCCCTCTCCGTCGCTGCACAAAATCGGCGAGATCTACGACAAGATCGCGTTCGCGGCCGTGGGCAAATACAACGAATTCGAAAGCCTCCGCCAGGCCGGAGTGCGCTACGCCGACGTGCGCGGCTATTCCTACGACCGGGAGGACGTCACGGCCAGGGGGCTCGCAAGCGTTTACGCGCAAAGCCTCGGGGCGGTCTTCACCGCGGAGCAGAAACCCTTCGAAGTCGAGCTGGCCGTGGCCGAGGTGGGGTCCTCCCCGGAAGAGGACCATTTGTACCGGCTGACCTTCGACGGCTCGATCGCCGACGAAAACGGCTTCATCGTGATGGGCGGCCAGGCGGAGAAGGTCTCGGAGGCCGTGGCCGCGGGCTGGCAGGGCGAACTGGACTTCGCCGGCGCCATCAGGCTCGCCCTGGCCGGCCTCGTGGCGGACAAGGAAACCACGACGCTGCCGGCGTCGGCCGTGGAGGTGGCGGTGCTGGACCGCGGCTCGGAAAGCAGCCGCGGGACCCGGCGCGCCTTCCGCCGGCTCGAAGACGCAGACATCACCGCACTGCTGGCTGAGGAGAACTGAGATGGACAAGCGCATTTTCGGCATCGAGACCGAGTTCGGGATTTCCTACTCAAGCCCGGAGTCCCGCCCGCTGGCCCCCGAAGAGGTGGCCCGCTACCTGTTCCGCAAGGTGGTCAGCTGGGGGAGATCCTCCAACGTGTTCCTGACCAACGGCTCCCGGCTGTACCTCGACGTCGGATCCCACCCGGAATACGCCACCGCCGAATGCGACGACCTCGCCCAGCTGATCGCGCACGACCGGGCCGGGGAACTGATCCTGGACGACCTCGTCGACGAAGCGCAGGAACGGCTCGCGGCGGAGGGCTTCAACGGCACGGTATACCTGTTCAAAAACAACACCGACTCCGCCGGGAACTCCTACGGCAGCCACGAGAACTACCTCATCCCGCGGCGCGGCGAATTCTCCCGGCTGGCCGAGATCCTGATTCCGTTCCTTGTGACCCGGCAGCTCATCGCAGGCGCCGGCAAGATCCTGAAGACCCCACACGGCGCCACGTTCGCCTTCTCCCAGCGCGCCGACCACATCTGGGAGGGCGTCTCCTCCGCCACGACGAGGTCCCGGCCGATCATCAACACCCGCGACGAGCCGCATGCCGACGCCGAGTTCTACCGCCGGCTGCACGTGATCGTGGGCGACTCCAACATGTCCGAAACCACGGCGCTGCTCAAGGTAGGGACCGTGGACCTGATTCTCCGGATGATCGAAGCCGGTGTCATCATGCGCGACATGCGGATGGAGAACCCGATCCGCAGCATCCGCGAAATCTCGCACGACCTCAGCGGCCGGGCCCTCGTCCGGCTCGCCAACGGCCGCCAGCTCACGGCACTGGAAATCCAGCGCGAGTACCTCGGGAAGGTCAAGGCGTTCGTCGCGGAGCAGGGCGCCCACAATGCCCACGTCCCGCTGATCCTGGACCTCTGGGAACGCACCCTCGACGCGATCGAGAGCGGCGACACCAGCAGGATCGACACCGAAGTGGACTGGGCGATCAAGAAGAAGCTCATGGACAACTACCGCGAACGGCACAACCTGGGCCTTGATGCGCCACGGATCGCCCAGCTGGACCTGACGTACCACGACATCTCCCGCACCCGCGGGCTCTACTATCTGCTCCAGTCCCGCGGCGCTGTGCGCCGCGTGGTGGATGACACCGCGGTCAAGGACGCCGTGGACGCCCCGCCGCAGACCACCCGGGCCAAGCTCCGCGGCGACTTCGTCCGGCGCGCGCAGGAACTGGGCCGCGACTACACCGTGGACTGGGTGCATTTGAAGCTCAACGACCGCGCCCACCAGACCCTTCTGTGCAAAGACCCGTTCCGGAGTGTGGACGAGCGGGTGGACGCCCTGCTGAACTCTATGGGCTGATACCCAGCTTTCCGCGTTATTCTGGAGGGGTTGCCGTTCGCGGCCAACGCTTGCCTTTCCGCTGGCATCTGCCCGGCGAGGCGTCCATCCTGCCCCGACGAAAGTTCTTAAGTGCGCCGACTACTAGCAATTCTTCTTCCCGGGCTGCTGCTCCTGACCGCCTGCGGCGGCGGCGAACCGGCTGCCCCGGAACCCACCAGCCAGTCCGCCGGCGAGACCGCCAAGCTGGACTCCCTCAAGCTGACGGAGAACGGCGACAAGAAGGCACCCGGTGTTGAATTCACCAAGCCCCTCGAGGTCAAGGAACCCACCGTCAAGGTGGTCACGGAGGGCGACGGCGACCGGGTCAAGGCCAACCAGATCGCTTCGATCTCCATCGTTGCCCTCAGCGGCAAGGACGGCTCCACCCTGGAAGACACCTTCCCGAAGGATCCCGAAGAGCTCGAACTGAACGACGAGCTCAAGACGAGCAGCGCCGTCATCTACAACGCCTTCGTGGGCGCAAAAATCGGCTCCCAGCTGGCGCTTGCCGTTCCCGGCGCCGCAGCCGCTGAAGGCGCCGAGGCCCAGCCCACCCAGGTCCTCGTCGTCAAGGTGCTCGGCGCCAAGGACGCACCCAAGGTCCTGGACAAGCCCGAGGGCGAAACTGTCACCCCGCCGGCAGGCCTGCCGACCGTGAAGGACAACGACAAGGGCACTCCGGAGATCTCCGTCGCCGGCGTGGCCGCCCCGACCGCGCTCGTGTCCCAGGACCTCATCAAAGGCACCGGCCCCGTGGTCAAGGAAACCGACACGCTCACCGTGAACTACGTCGGCGTGACCCTGGCCGAAGGCAAGGTCTTCGACTCCAGCTTCGACCGCGGCGAGAAGGCGACCTTCCCGCTCACCGGTGTGATCAAGGGCTGGACCCAGGGCCTGGCCGGCAAGACTGTCGGCTCCCGTGTCCTGCTGGTTATCCCCAAGGACCTGGCCTACGGTGACGCCGGCCAGGGCGAAGCCAAGGGCGACCTCGTCTTCGTCGTCGACATCCTCGGCACCAAGTAACCCCCACACCCGCACCAACCGCAAGCCACACCAGAAGGAGAAACCATGTCATTTGGACAGCGCAACCTTGACCGCCAGAAGCCGGAAATTGACTTCCCCCAGGGCGACGTTCCCACCGAGCTCGTCATCACCGACCTGATCGAAGGCGACGGCGCCGAGGCCAAGGCAGGCGACACCGTCTCCACCCACTACGTCGGTGTGGCCTGGTCCACCGGCGAGGAGTTTGACGCCTCCTGGGGCCGCGGCGCACCGCTCGACTTCCGCGTCGGCGTCGGCCAGGTCATCCAGGGCTGGGACCAGGGCCTGCTGGGCATGAAGGTCGGCGGCCGCCGCCGGCTGGAAATCCCCTCCGAGCTCGCCTACGGCGCCCGCGGCGCCGGCGGGGCGATCGGCCCCAACGAGGCCCTGATCTTCGTCGTGGACCTCGTCGGCGTCCGCTAGTCCCCACCGGCTCCCTGCAGCGCACCACCGGCAGCCGTCCTGACCGGACCGGGCGCCGTCCTGCGTCACGAAGCGCGGTAACAATCGGAAAAGTTCTTCCGGCTGTTGCCGCGCTTTTGTCCGTTTCGGGCAGGGACTTTAGTACCCTTGCGGGGTGTCAGCCTCACGTACAGAACGCCTCCTGAACCTGCTCATCGCCCTGCTCAACACCACGTACGGGCTGCGCCGCAGTGAGCTGCGTGAGAAGGTCTACCACGACACCAGCAGCACCGACGTCGCCTTCGGCCGGATGTTCGAACGTGACAAGGGCGAGCTGCGGCACTTCGGTTTCGACATCGAGACGGTCACCGACAAGGGCTGGGGCTCGGATGATCCCGCGACCACCCGCTACCGGATCGGCAAGGACTCCAACCGGCTGCCGGACGTCAGCCTCACCCCGGCAGAGTGCACCGTCCTCATCCTCGCGGCACAGCTCTGGGAGCAAGCCGCCCTGGGCTCCGCGGCCGTCAACGCGGTCCGGAAACTGCAGGCCTCCGGCGGCCTCGTCGACGCCGAGCTCCCCGCCGGGGTCCAGCCGCGGATCCGTCCCGCCGGCCAGGCGTTCGAGGACCTGGTCGCCGCCATGCACGCCCAGCACCCGGTCAGCTTCCGCTACCTCGCCGGCAGCACCGGCAAGGAGGAAGAGCGGCTCGTGGAGCCCTGGGGCCTCGGCAGCCGCTTCGGCCAGTGGTACCTCGTTGCCCGGGACCGGACCCGCGGGGAGAAGCGCGTCTTCCGGCTCTCCCGACTCACGTCCGCCGTGACCGTCCTGGAGAAGGAACACTTCACCCCGCCGGCGGACTTCAACGTCCGTGCCGAACTCGCCGGGCTGGCGGAGCTCCCGGTCCGGACCGCCGTTGTCGATGTCCAGGCGGGCCGGCTGCACGGGCTGCGCAAACGGGCGCTTCCCGACGCCTTCGTGCCCGAACCCGGTGCCGCGCCAGACGCCGTCGTGCCTGACGCCGGTGCCGCGCCTGACGCCGTTGCGCCCGAAGCGGGGGCCGTGCCGCCGCGGGCCGGCCGGGACCGCCTCGGCGTGCCGTACCGGGACGCCGAGACCCTCGCCGAGGAACTCGCCTCCTACGGCCCCCGGGTCCTCGTGGTGTCCCCGCCCGAACTCGTGGCGTCCGTGCGGCGCCGCCTGACGGCCGCGGCCGGCTTCGCTGCCGCGCCCGTCCCCCCGATCGCTTTCCCGGCGATCTCCCCGGCGGGCGCCTTGCCGGCGGGGGCATCCCCCCGCGGCCGCAAACGCACCTCCGAGGACCAGCTGGCCCGGATGCTGCAGCTCGTGCCGTTCCTGGTGCACAACCAGGGCCTCCACATCAGCGAAGTAGCGGCCAACTTCGGGATCAGCCGCAAGGAACTGGAAGCGGATCTGCGGATCCTGATTTGCTCCGGCCTGCCCGAAGGCTACCCCGACGACCTGCTGGACATCCAGTGGGATGACGACCACGTCACTATCACCCAGGACCTCGACCTCAAACGGCCCGTCCGCTTCACCGTGGAAGAAGCCTGTGCCCTGCTGACCGGCCTGGAAACGCTCAACGGACTGCCCGAGCTGGCCGAAGGCAGTGCGCTGGAATCCGTCACGCTCAAGCTCATGGCGGCGGCAGGGGAGGAGGGGCTCAAGGCGGCCGCACTCTCCGGGCCCGAGGTGGGGCCGGGGAACTCCGCAGCCCTGGAAACGGCCCGCGAAGCCATCCGGACCGGCGCCCAGCTGCGGCTGCGCTACTTCTCGCCGCTCCGCGACAGCGTCTCCGAACGCAGCATCGATCCGCTGCGGCTCTATTCGCTGGATAACACCTGGTACCTCGAGGCCTACTGCCATTCGGCGCAGGGCCTGCGCAACTTCCGGCTCGACCGGATCGAGGCCCTCGAAACCACCGGCCTGCCCGTCTCGGAGACGGCCACGCCCGGGGGCAGTTTCCCCGTCAAACTTTTCACCCCCAACGACGACGACACGGTGGTGGTGGTTGAACTCACCCGCCGCGGTGCCGGCCTTGCCGACGAGTATTACGCGGAGCGGACGGCGGAACTGCCCGACGGCGGGATGCTGGCCGAAATCCGTTTCGGCAGCACCGACTGGCTGCCGATGTTCGTCGCCCAGCACGGCGGGACGGCCCGGATCCTGCAGCCCCCGGAACTGGCGGACGCGTCCCGCGAATGGCTGGCCGCCGCCCTGGCCCAATATGAAGACTAGCCAGTCCGGCGGCTAGACTACTCAGCATGCCTTGGTGGTCCTGGATCGTAATCTGGATAGCGCTCGTCGCGCTGTCGCTGTTGTTTTTCGTTGTGCTCGGCGTCCGGTTGTTCCGGAAGTTCATGGCAACGGTCAAGGAACTCGGGGAAGCGGGGGACCGGTTCTCCAGCTTCCCGTCCGCACCCCCCGCGGCAGGGGAGACCGCCGGCCCGGGCCCGGCAGGGGACGGAACCGCACCCCCGCCGGAACCCGGATCCGCCGTCTTTGCCTCACCCGTGCAGATGGGGCATGACTACCGGGCAGCCAAGCTGGCCCGCCAGGAAGCCCGCCGCGTGCGGCGCGTCCAGCGCAAGCTGGACCGCGGCCAGCCCCAGCGGCTGCACGACATCGAATTCAGTTAGACATAGGATGTATTCAAACGAAAGGACCTCCCGTCATGAGGCTTGAAGGCTGGCATCTCATCATCATCATCGTCCTGGCACTGGTGCTTTTCGCTGCACCGAAGCTGCCCGGCATGGCCAGGAGCCTGGGCCAGTCGATGCGCATCTTTAAGTCGGAAGTCCGGGAGATGAAGAAGGACGGCTCCACGGACACCGCCGACGGCTCCGAGCCGGTTGAGGGACGGGTCGTGAACCACCCGAAGTCCAACGGCACGGAAACCCGCGCCGGAGACGGAACCGACGTTCCGCCGCCGAACCGCGCCTAGCACCGCGTGGCAGTAACCATGAGCCGCCGGTCGAACCCCGAGGGGAGGATGGCGCTCCTCGATCACCTGAAAGAACTGCGGAACCGCCTCTTCAAGTCCGCGATCGCCGTCGTCCTGGGTACCGTCGTCGGTTTCCTCGTCTACCAGCCCATGCTGGCGGCGCTGATCAAGCCCATCACCGACCTCAACACCCATGAGGGCCGGCAGGCGACGCTGAACTTTGACGGTGTGGCAAGTTCTTTCGACCTGATGATCCAGGTTTCCGTCTTCCTGGGCCTCATCGTTGCCAGCCCTGTCTGGCTGTACCAGCTGTGGGCCTTCATCGTCCCCGGCCTGCACAAGAAGGAACGCCGGCTCGCGCTGTCCTTCGTGGCTGCCGCCGTTCCGCTGTTCGTCGGCGGCGTTCTGCTGGCGTGGCTGGTGCTGCCCAACGCCGTCCGGGTGCTGACCGATTTCACCCCCACCGGCGGCTCAAACTTCATCAGCGCCCAGGTGTACCTCTCGTTCGTGCTGCGGCTCCTGCTCGCCTTCGGTATCGCCTTCCTGCTGCCGGTGGTCCTCGTCGGGCTGAACCTGGCCGGGATCATCAAAGGCAAGCAGCTGGTCAAGAGCTGGCGTATCACGGTGTTCCTCGTCTGCCTTTTCGCCGCCATGGCGGCGCCCGGCGCCGACGCGATGAGCATGTTCTACCTCGCCGGGCCCATGCTGCTCCTGTTCTTCGCCGCCATCGGTCTGTGTCTGCTCAACGACCGCCGCCGCGAACGGCGGGCCGTCAAACGGGCCGCCGAGACCGAAGCGACCGCGGACCAGGCGACTCCCAGCTCCGAGCTGGAGAATCTCTAGGCCTTGGCGCACTAGGCTGGAAGCATGTCCTCACTACCCGGGCCGGAATCGCCGTCTGAACGCTACCGCGCCAGTGCCGAGCGGGCCGCAGAAGCCAAAACCCATCTGGGCGGCTTCATCCGTACGCTCGCCTTCGAACTCGACGACTTCCAGCGCGAGGCCTGCCTGTCCCTGCAGGCCGGCCGGGGCGTCCTGGTGGCCGCCCCCACGGGGGCCGGCAAGACGATCGTGGGGGAGTTCGCCATCTACCTGGCGCTCCAGCGCGGGCTCAAGGCCTTCTACACGACCCCGATCAAGGCCCTGAGCAACCAGAAGTACTCGGAGCTGGCCGACAAATACGGTCCCGACCGGGTGGGCCTCCTGACCGGCGACACGTCCATCAACGGCGACGCCCCCGTCGTGGTGATGACCACCGAAGTGCTCCGCAACATGCTCTACGCTGACTCCAGTACCCTGGGCGACCTCGGCTACGTCGTGATGGACGAGGTGCACTACCTCGCGGACCGGTTCCGCGGCGCCGTCTGGGAAGAGGTCATCATCCACCTCCCCAGCGAAGTCCAGGTCGCCTCGCTCAGCGCCACCGTCTCCAACGCCGAGGAGTTCGGCGCCTGGCTCGATACCGTGCGGGGCCAGACCGACGTGATCGTGTCCGAGCACCGGCCCGTGCCGCTGTGGCAGCACGTGATGGTGGGCCGGAAGATCGTGGACCTCTTCGCCGGCGACACCAGCTTTGACGAGATCGCCCCGGCCGGCGACGCGGCCGTGGCGGCCGTGTCCGCCACCACGGAAACCGCCGACCTTGCCGCCCGCCCCGGTTTCGAGGTCAACCCCGAGCTGCTTTCCATGGCCCGCGCCGAGAGCCAGATGAACTTCCGCGGCCGCTTCGGCCACGGCGGCCGGAACCAGCGGCGCCAGCAAAACCGCCAGCGCGACGAGGCACCGCAGGGCGGCCCGCGCAGCCCGGTCCGGAAGGCCAGCCGGCCCCAGGTCATCGGCAGCCTCGACCGGCAGGACCTGCTGCCTGCCATCACCTTCATTTTTTCCCGCGCCGGCTGCGACGCCGCGGTGGCGCAGTGCGTCGCCGCCGGGCTGTGGCTGACCACCGAGCAGGAACAGCTCATCATTGCCCGCCGGGTCGATGAGGCGGCGCAGGACATCCCCTCCGACGACCTGGACGTGCTGGGCTTCTGGAGCTGGCGCGACGGGCTGCTCCGCGGGCTGGCGGCCCACCATGCCGGCATGCTGCCCACCTTCAAGGAAGTCGTGGAGAAGCTCTTCGTCGACGGCCTGGTCAAAGCCGTGTTCGCGACCGAAACCCTGGCGCTCGGCGTCAACATGCCGGCCCGCTCCGTCGTGCTGGAGAAGCTCGACAAATTCAACGGCGAAGCGCACGTCAACATCACCGCGGGGGAGTACACCCAGCTGACCGGCCGCGCCGGCCGCCGCGGGATCGACGTCGAGGGCCATGCCGTGGTCCTGTGGCAGCCCGGCACGGATCCGGCGTCCGTCGCCGGCCTCGCCTCGCGGCGCACCTACCCGCTGAACTCCAGCTTCCGGCCCACGTACAACATGTCCATCAACCTGCTCGCCCAGTTCGGCCGGCCCCGGGCCCGGGAGATCCTCGAGTCCTCCTTCGCCCAGTTCCAGGCTGACCGCTCCGTCGTCGGGCTGGCGAAACAGGTGCGTGGCCGCGAGGAATCCCTGGCCGGCTTCAGCAAGGCGATGAGCTGCCACCTCGGCGACTTCACCGAATACTCCCGGATCCGGCGGGCGCTCTCCGACGCGGAGAAGAACGCCTCCCAGACCAGCTCCCGGGCCAGGAAATCAGTGACCGAGGACTCGCTGAGCCGTCTGCTCCCCGGGGACGTGGTCGATGTGCCCACCGGCCGGGCGCCCGGGCTCGCCGTCGTCCTCAGCTCCGACCACCATTCCCGCGAGCCGCGGCCCGCCGTGATGACCCTGGACAACCAGCTGCGGCGCATCGGCACCCAGGACGTCGAAGGGCCGCTCGCCCCGATCACCAGGGTGCGCATCCCAAAAACGTTCAACGCCAAGGTGCCCAAGTCGCGGCGTGATCTGGCGTCGTCGGTCCGCAACGCCCTCCGCGAGAACCGGCCCCCCGCGCCGCCAAGCCGGAACGACGACTTTGGCCGCGCCGCCGCCCAGCCGGACCACGAGAAGAAGATCACCGAGCTCCGCCGCGAACTCCGCGCCCACCCGTGCCACGGCTGCAGCGAGCGGGAGGACCACGCGCGCTGGTCCGAGCGCTACTGGAAACTCCGCCAGGAAACCGACGGGCTCGTGCGCCAGATCCAGGGCCGCACCAACACGATCGCCAAGACCTTCGACCGGGTGTGCGGCGTCCTGTCCAGCTACGGCTACCTGGAAACCTCCGACGCCGGGGTGCTCACCATCAGCCCCGACGGGCAGCGGCTGCGCCGGATCTACGGCGAAAAGGACCTCCTGATTTCCCAGTCCCTGCGGCTGGGAGCCTTCAGTGACCTGGACGCCGCCGAGGTTGCCGCGCTGGCCAGCGTCCTGGTCTACCAGGCCAAACGTGAGGACCGCGGGCTCCGGCCCAAGATGCCGAGTGTGTCCCTCGAGTCCGCCGTCGACATCGTGGTGCGTGAATGGTCAGCCCTGGAGGACGTCGAGGAAGCCAGCAAGCTCCCGCTCACCGGCGAACCTGAGCTCGGACTGGTCTGGCCGATCTTCAAATGGGCCAAGGGCAGGCACCTGCAGGACGTCCTCAGCGGGACGGACCTTGCGGCCGGCGACTTCGTCCGCTGGGTGAAACAGGTCATCGACCTGCTGGACCAGCTGGCCAAAATACCGTCCCTGGACCCGCGGGTGTCGCGGCTGTGCGGCGACGCAATCAAACTCATCAAGCGCGGCGTCGTCGCGTATTCCTCCGTGGCCTGACCGCCGCGGCCGGCCCTCCCGGCCGGACCCTGCCACCGCCGTCGAACCCGCCCGGCCCGCACCGGACGCCAGCCTCAAGGAGCCACCGACCCATGACCGATTCGCCCGCCGCCCCCGCCCCGCACAAGGTGACGCTGTACCGGAACGGTTCCGTCTACACCGCCGCCGACCCCTTCGCGACGGCGATGCTGGTCGACGGCGACACCGTCGCCTGGGTTGGCTCCGAACAGGCCGCCAGCTCGATTGCCGACGCTTCGATGGAGGTCATCGACCTGCACGGCGCGCTCCTGGCTCCCGGCTTCGTCGACTCCCACGTCCATCTCACCGAAACCGGCATCGCCCTGGATTCCCTGCAGCTGGGCGAGGTGCGCTCCGCCCGGGAACTGCTCGACGCCGTCGCGCGCTCCAGCGTCTCCGCATCCACGGGCGACACCGTACTGGGCCACGGCTGGGACGAGACCCAGTGGCCGGACTCCGCCCTGCCGTCCCGGGAAGAACTGGAACGCGCCGCCGGCGGGCGGAAGGTCTACCTCTCCCGCGTCGACGTGCACTCGGCTCTCGTGTCCTCCTCGCTGGCCGCCTCCGCCGGCCTCGACGGGATCGAGGGCTCCGGTGCGGGCAGCCAGGTCACGCGCGCCGCGCACACCGCCGCGAGGCTGGCTGCGCGCGGACTGCCCGCCGCCGTGATCCGCGGCTACCAGCAGCGGGCCCTGGCCGAGGCGGCGGCCAACGGCTACGTGGCCGTGGCCGAAATGGCGGCGCCGCACATCGGCAGCACCGAGGACCTCCAGCTCGCCGCGGGCTGGAACACCGGGCGGGACGCGGTCCCGGAGGTCCTGCCGTACTGGGGCCAGCTGGCCCGCTCCGCGGAGCATGCCCAGTCGATCCTGGACGGCCTCGGCGTGTCCGTTCTCGGCCTGGCGGGGGACCTGAACATCGACGGCTCGATCGGTTCGCGTACCGCCGCGCTGCGGGCTGACTACAGCGACGCGCCGGGGGAACGCGGCAGCCTGTACCTCTCGGTCGCGGAGGCGGCGGCCCACCTGGCGGCGTGTTCGCTGCTGGGCATCCAGGCCGGCTTCCACGTGATCGGCGACGCCGGCCTGGACGCCGCCCTGGATGCCCTGGACCAGGCGGCCGCGGAAGTCGGAGAACAGAAGATCCGGGCCGCCGGCCACCGCTTCGAACACGTGGAGCTCGCCGACGCGGATGCCATCAGCCGTCTGGCCAAGTACTCGGTTTCTGTCAGCGCCCAGCCCGGCTTTGACGCCGCCTGGGGCGGGGAGGGCAGCCTCTACCAGCAGCGGCTTGGCGCCCGGCGCGGCGGCATGAACCCCTTTGCCTCCCTCTACGCCGCCGGAGTCCCGATCTGCTTCGGCAGTGACAGCCCGGTCACGCCGTTGCGTCCCTGGGCCAGCGTCCGGGCCTGCCTGCAGCACAACAACCCGGCGGAACAGATCTCGGCCCGTGCGGCGTTCCTCGGACACACCCGGGCCGGCTGGCGGGCCGCCCGGTACCGGAACCCGATGGCCGGCCAGCTGGTCCCCGGCGCTCCGGCCAGCTTCGCCGTGTGGGAGGTCGAGGAACTGATGGTCCAGGTGGCCGACGGCCGGGTCCAGTCCTGGAGCACGGACCCCCGCGCCCGGACACCGCTGCTGCCGGCGCTGGACACAGGCTCCGAACCGGGCTGCCTGCAGACGGTCAGGGACGGCCGCGAACTGTACGCCAGCGGCGCGCTCCGCGGCTGACATCCGGCACCCGGACCGCCGGCACCGGGCCGGCGGGCCGGCGCCGGACCGGGCCGGTGGGCCTGCACGGTGTCCGGGCGCGGAAACTTCTCCCGCCACCAGGCGCCTCTGACCTGCGGCGATGGATGAATCGGCAGGTCACGGAGCGGTTGACAGATCATGGCCGGCCCGTAGGCTTGAGGGTCAACGGAGGGTTGTGGAGACCGCAGCCTCCGGACGTCCCCCGGTCAGCTCCAGGTTGCCGCCAACGCGGCAGCTTCTCTGGTCGTGGCCATGGGTACTCCCAGGGGGCGGGTCCACTTCGCAGTAGAAAACGGTTCCGGCGGCGTATTTGCCGGCCTGCCGCAACTGGCCCGCAGCGGGTGGACCTGCCCGGGACGGGCATGGGCACTGGACGGGCATGGGCCCGGGACCGTCCGGCGACCCCCTGCAGACTCCCTATAATGGAGAGTTGCGCCTGGTGTCCGCTCACCATTGACCGCCCGGCGTTTGACCGCTCCCTTCAAGGAAAGGCCTCGCTGTGCGTGTCCTCACGATCATTCCGACCTACAACGAGCTGCAATCGTTGCCCAAGACCCTTGAGCGCCTGCGCAAGGCTGTGCCCGACTCCGACGTCCTGATTGTCGACGACAACAGCCCCGACGGCACCGGG
>DASWAW010000114.1:0-9472 GCA_036390955.1 Arthrobacter sp. | reverse complement strand
AGGATGAAGCCGCCCTCGTGCCGGATCCGCTCGTTGTAGTCCTCGCAGCCGCCGACGACGTGGGAGATGTGGTCCCGGATCAGGTCGTAGTTCTTTTCGAAACCGTCCCAGTCGGCCTTGATCCTGTCCCCGACGAGGGCTCTGCCGAGCCGGCTGACGATCGCCGGTTCGGAGAGCAGGTGGTGCGAGACTGGTTCGACGCTGCCCCAGGAGGGGTGCACGGCGCAGACGGTGTCCTCCACCGAAACGAACTGCGGTCCCGTCTCCTGGATGTCGATCTCGGTCCGGCCCATCGTGGGTAAAATCAGCGCTTCCGCGCCGGTCACGGTGTGCGAGCGGTTGAGTTTCGTGGAAATCTGCACCGAGAGTTCCGTGTTTTCCATGGCCGCTTCGGCAGCGTTGCTGTCCGAAATGGCGCCCACAAAGTTCCCGCCGAGCGCCACGAAGGCCTTGATCCCGCCGTCGCGCATCTTGTTGATGGTTTCCACGGCGTCCACGCCGTGGTCGCGGGGAGGCTCGAAGCCGAACTCCTCGCCGAGGGAGTCCATAAAGGACTGCGGCATCTGCTCCCAGATGCCCATGGTGCGGTCGCCCTGGACGTTGCTGTGGCCCCGGATGGGGGAGGCGCCGGCGCCGGGCTTGCCGATGTTGCCACGCAGCAGAAGCAGGTTGATGATCTCCTTGATGGTGGCCACGCCCTTTTTCTGCTGCGTGATGCCCATGGCCCAGGTGATGATGACTTTCTCGGCCTTCAGGTAGCGGGCCGCGAGTTCATCAATTTCCTCGGTGCTCAGGCCGGTCGCCAGCAGAACCGCGCTCTCGTCCAGGAGGCTGAGGTGCTGCCGGAGCTCGTCCAGGCCCTCGCAGTGCTCGGCGAGGAATGCGTGGTCCAGCACGGTGCCCGGGTGGCGGGCCTCGGCGTCGAGCACGCGCTTGGAGACCGCCTGCAGCAGCGCCATGTCGCCGCCGATGCGGATATGCAGGAACTGGTCCGCGATCTCCGTGCCGTGGCCGACGATGCCCTTGACCTTCTGCGGGTTCTTGTACCGGCGCAGGCCGGCCTCCGGCAGGGGATTGACAGCGACGATTTCCCCGCCGTTTTCCTTGCAGGCCTCCAGCTCGGTCAGCATCCGCGGGTGGTTGGTGCCCGGGTTCTGGCCCATAACGATGATCAGGTCCGCCTTGGCAAAATCGTCAAAGCTGACGGTCGCCTTGCCGATGCCGATGGTCTGGCCCATCGCCCAGCCCGAGGACTCGTGGCACATGTTGGAGCAGTCCGGCAGGTTGTTGGTGCCGTAGCCGCGCACCATCAGCTGGTACAGGAAGGCAGCCTCGTTGGACGTCCGGCCGCTGGTGTAGAAGGCGGCTTCGTCCGGTGAGTCCAGGCCCTTGAGCTTGTCCGCGATGATCCGGATCGCCTCGGGCCACGTCACCGGCTTGTAGTGGTCCTCGCCGGCCGGCTTGTGGACCGGTTCGGTGAGCCGGCCCTGCATCCCCAGCCAGTACTCGGAATGCGTCCGCAGCTCACTGACGGAATGTTCCGCCCAGAACTCCGGGGCGATGACCACCGGGGTCGCCTCCCAGGTGACGGCCTTGGCGCCGTTTTCGCAGAACTCGAAGGCCTTGCGGTGGTGCGGGTCCGGCCACGCGCAGCTGGGACAGTCGAAACCGTCCTTCTGGTTCATCGCCAGCACCGTCTTGCGGGTGCGGTTCAGCCCCATCTGCTCGATCGCGGGCTTCATGGAGTGCAGGACCCCGGGGATGCCCGCGGCCCAGTCCTTTGGACCGCCGCCGACCATGAGGTCCTTTTCGTCGTTTTCCTCGACCTGGGGATTCTTGCGGGTCACGTGAACTTCCCTTCTGCAACCACCGCCTGTTCAGGCCGTGGGTCTCTACTAATAAGCACCCTACCTTTTGGCCTGTTACACGCCTATCAGGTGGTTCGGAGTGCCGCAAGGGGATCTGCCGTCGACGGCGGCGCCACAGTTCCGTAGCATGTGCGGTACGCGGGGCGGAGGAAGTGACGTCGGCAGTGCCGGCCCGGAACCAAGGGGGCCGTCCATGCCGGAGCACCGGGAACCGTCGGAGCCACGGGAAACGCTGGAGGGCTTCACCGAATCGTCGTTCAGCCACGGGGGCATCCGCCACCAGGTCTTCCGGGCCGGGGCCGGCCCGGCCGTGATCCTGATCCACGAGGTCCCCGGGATCCACCCGGGAGTCCTGGACCTCGCCCGCCGCCTGATCGACCGGGGCTACACCGTCTACCTTCCCTCGATGTTCGGGCGCCCCGGCGGGAAAGCCGGCGAGGGCATCGTCAGGTCCATCGCCAGGGTCTGCATTTCCCGCGAGTTCGCCGTGCTGGCGAACCGGAGCAGCCCGGCCGCCACCTGGCTGCGGGCCCTCGCCGCGAAGGCGCACCGGGAGTGCGGCGGTCCCGGGGTGGGGGCGGTCGGGATGTGCATGACCGGCAGCTTTGCCCTGGCCATGGCGCTGGAACCCGCCGTCCTGGCCCCGGTTATGAGCCAGCCCGCGCTGCCGGCGGGCCTCACCGCCCGCGGGCGCGCCGCCGTCGGGCTCGATGCCGGCGAGCTGGCACAGGTAAAGGCGCGGACCGGCCAGGGACTGCGGCTGCTCGGACTGCGGTTCAGCCATGACAGGGCGTGCCCGGCGGAGCGCTTCGCCACGATGCGGCGCGAATTCGGTGAGAGTTTCGAGAGCATTGAGGTCGACTCGTCGCCAGGCAATCCGTTCGGCATCCCGCAGGCCGCGCACTGTGTCCTGACCGTGGATCTGGTGGACACCCCGGGGCACCCGACCAGGGCGGCCCTGGACCGGACCATTGAATTCATCGGCGAACGCCTGCAACCGGGTACGGCGTCAACCATGAGAACAGAGGAGCAAAAATGAAAGTGATGACAGCGGTGTGGACTGCGGCGGCGACCGCCGCAACAGCAGCGGCGGGCGGGGCGGCGACCGATCCGGACAGCCGCTGGTACCGCGGGCTGCGCAAACCGGACTGGCAGCCGCCCGCCCTCGCCTTTCCCGTGGTCTGGACGGCGCTCTACGCGGACCTCGCCGTGAGTTCCGCCGTCGCTTTGGACAGCAAGGCGGACACTCCCGGCGGCGAAACCCGGCGGCGGGAGCTGGCCGCCTACCGGGGCGCCCTGGCCGCCAACCTCGTGCTCAATGCGGCGTGGAGCTGGCTTTTCTGGCGTGCCCGACGGCCGTGGCTGGCGGCGGCGGAGTGCGCCGTGCTGGCCGCGAGCAGCGCCGACCTGGTGCGGCGGACCTACCGGCTGAACCGTGCCGCCGGAGCGTCGCTGGCCCCCTACGCCCTGTGGTGCGGATTTGCGACGGTCTTGTCCGCGGCGGTCGCGCGCCTCAATCCCGGAGCGGGCGGCCGCGGGCGGTAGCCCGCCGGTTCAGCCCCCCGCCACGAGCGTGTCGCGGATCTCGCGGCGGAGGACCTTGCCGATGAGGGAGCGGGGGAGCGAGTCGAGCACCACCACGCGGCGCGGGACTTTGTAGGCGGTGAGGTTTTCCCTTGCAAAGGCCAGGAGCGCGGCCGCGTCGATGGTGGTGCCCGGGATCGGCACGACGGCGGCGACCACGTCCTCGCCGCCTCCCGGGCGGGGAAGCCCGACCACCGAGACCTCCGTGACACCCGGGAACGTGGCGATGACGTCCTCCACCTCACTGGGCGAGACGTTGAATCCGCCCGTGATGATCAGTTCCTTGATCCGGTCCCGGATGGTGACGAAGTAGTCGTCGTCCACGGAGACGATGTCGCCGGTGCGGAACCAGCCGCCCTCGACCAGTGCCTCCTCGGTCTCCTCCGGCCGGTTCCAGTAGCCGGAAAACACCTGCGGGCCGCGGATCAGGAGTTCCCCCTCCTCGCCCGGGGCGCGGTCCAGCGCGACATTCCTGGGATCCACCACCCGGATGTCGGTCAGCGGGAACGGGACCCCCACGGTTCCCGGCTTGCGGCTGGGGCCGAAGGGATTGCCGATCGCGATCGGGGACGTCTCGGTCAGCCCGTAGCCCTCAATCAGGTAGCCCCCGGTCGCCTTCTCCCAGGTCTCCACCGTCGACGTCGGCAGGTTCATGGCGCCGGAAATGGAGAAGCGGATGCTTTCCAGCCCGATGCCGCGTTCTGCCGCCGCGGCCGCGATCCGGTCATAGATCGGCGGCACAGCCGGCAGGAACGTCGCCGGGGACTTCTTGAGCGCCTTCAGCACCAGGTCGACGTCGAACTTCGGGAACAGGACCAGCTTCGCGCCGATGCTCAATGCGAAGGTCATGCACAGGGTCAGGCCGTAGGCATGGAACATCGGCAGCACCGCGTACACGGTTTCCCGGCCGTCCTTGAGCCCCGGCACCCAGGCCCGGCCCTGCGCGGCGTTCGCCTGCAGGTTGGCGTGGCTGAGCATGGCGGCCTTGGGCAGCCCCGTGGTGCCGGACGTGTACTGCAGAACGGCGAGGTCCTCGGCGGAGGGGCGCGGATGTTTCTTCCTCAGCTCGCCGGCGTCGAGGAGCTCCCGCCACGGCAGCACGGGCCGCAGGGCGGGCGCCGGCCGGCCCTTCGGCTGCCCTTTGCCCACCGTCAGGGCGGCGCGTGCCGTGCGTGCCGCGGCCACCGGGAGCCGCAGCGCCAGGCGCTGCAGCAACGGCATCGCGGGGATCAGCTCCACCGAGACAATGCTGCGGAGCCCGACGTCGGGCGGCAGCTGGCGGACCCGTTCCACCGCCTTGTCCCAGACAATTGCAACGGTGGCCCCGTGGTCCTCGAACTGGTGGCGCAGTTCCCGGTCGGTGTAGAGCGGATTGTGCTCGACGACGACGGCGCCGAGGCGCAGCACGGCGTGGAAGGCGACGATGTGCTGCGGGCAGTTCGGCAGCACCAGGGCAACCCTGTCGCCGGCCTTGACGCCCAGCTTCGCCAGCCCGGCGGCCGCCCGGCTGATCAGCGAGCCGAGCTCTCGGTAGCTCGTGCGGGCGCCGAAGAACTCCAGGGCGGTTTTCGATCCGTAGCGGCGCACGGAATTGTCCACGAGGTCCACGAGCGAGCCCTTGGGCAGCGCCAGGTCCGCCGGAACACCCGGCCCGTAGGAGCGGGTCCACGGCCGGTCCCGCCACGGCTGCGCCGGCTGCTGTGCCGGATCCTCGGGCGCCGTCCGCGTGGATTTCTTCTTCATCATCAGTCCTTGCCGCTGGAATCTGCCGGTGTTCGCGGGCCAAAGGGCCCGCCCGGAAAATCCTACCGGTGGTGGGCTGCGCGCCCGCCTGGTGCCGGGCGCGTGGCTGCGGGGCGCTGGTGACCTTTGGCCCTAGGGGCCCGCCCGGCGCGGGCGGAAGCTGGGGGTACATCGCCTGCGCGGGCCAGCCCTGCCCCTTCGCGCCGATGCAGGCTATTCCATGCGGGAAGGGGAGCACCATGAAGCACCAGCAGCCCACCCTCCGTTTCCTCGGGGCCACCGACACCGTCACCGGTTCCCGGTACCTGCTCGAGGCCGGCGGGAAGCGTGTGCTGGTGGACTGCGGGCTCTTCCAGGGGTACAAACGCAGCCGCGAGCGCAACCGGATGCCTTTCCCGGTGCGGCCGTCCTCGATCGACGCCGTGGTGCTCAGCCATGCCCACCTGGACCACACCGGGTACGTGCCTGCCCTGGTGCGGGACGGGTTCACCGGTCCGGTGATCGCCACTGACGGCACCACGGACCTGTGCAAGCTCCTGCTGCCCGACAGCGGCTATCTGCAGGAGGAGGAGGCCCGCTACGCGACGCACCGGGGATCGTCCAGTCACAGTCCGGCGCTGCCGCTCTACACCGCGGCCGACGCGGTCAAGTCGCTCAACAGTTTTAGAATCCACGATTTTGACGACCCCCTGGACCTGGGCGGGGGGATGGAAATGACGTTCCTGCCCGCCGGCCACATCCTGGGCGCCGCACAGGTCCACGTGCGCATCGGCTCACATTCCGTGCACTTCACCGGGGACCTGGGCCGCACGGACGACCCGCTGATGTATCCGCCGCGCCCCCTGGGGGAGGCCGAGGTGCTGGTCACGGAGTCCACCTACGGGAACCGGAAACACTCCACAGTGGAACCCGAAAAGCAGCTGGGGGACATCATCAACCGGGTCGCGAAACGCGGCGGCGTCGTGCTGTTCGCCGCGTTCGCCGTCGGCCGCGCCGAAACCCTGATGCTGCACCTGTCCCGGCTCCGCAGCAAGAACCTGATCCCGGACATCCCGGTGTACCTCAACAGCCCGATGGCCATCGACGCTTCCGGGATGTACCAGCGGCACCCCGAGGAGCACCGGCTCAAGGAGCCGGAATACCTGAACATGTACAAGGTCGCGAAGCTGACCCGCTCGGTCGATGAATCCAAGCTGCTGAATCTCCGCGGCGGCCCGATGATCATCATCTCCGCCAGCGGCATGCTCACCGGCGGAAGGATCCTGCACCATCTGGCCGCCTACGGCCCGGATCCGAAGAACGCCGTGATTCTCAGCGGCTACCAGGCCGGCGGCACCCGCGGCGCCACCCTGGCGGCCGGCCAGCGCGAGCTCCGCATCTACGGTGAGGACGTCAAGATCCGGGCCGAGGTGATCCAGATGGAAAGCCTGTCTGCACATGCTGACGCGGACGGAATCATTGCGTGGATGAAGACCGCGGAACGGGAACCCCGCATGACGTACATCACCCACGGCGAACCGGAGGCATCGGATGCCCTGCGCATCAGGATGAAGCGGGAGCTGGGCTGGCGTGCGCGGGTTCCGGAACACCTTGAACAAATCTCTATCGAGGAGCCCCAATGACTTCCGGCGTTGCCAAATCCGCTGTCCTGGCTGAGATCCACTCGCTGGCCCGGCCCCTGAAGACCGACCGGGACCTCAACGGCCTGGTCCGGCGGGCGGCGGACTGCCGCTTCGTCGCGATCGGCGAAGCCTCGCACGGCACGCACGAGTTCTACACCTGGCGTGGCACCCTCAGCAGGCGCCTGATCGAAGAGGAAGGCTACAACTGGATCGGGGTGGAGGGCGACTGGCCGGACTGCTGGCGGATCAACCGCTGGGTGCGGGGCGAGGCCGGGCAGGACCAGGGCGTCCACGCGCTGCTCGGCGGCTTTGGACGCTGGCCCACGTGGATGTGGGCAAACGAGGAAGTCGCCGCCTTCCTCGACTGGCTGCGCGGCTGGAATCTTGGCCGCCCGATGAGCCAGCGCGTCGGCTTCTACGGGCTGGACGTGTACTCGCTGTGGGATTCGCTCCGCGAGATCATCGGCTGGCTGGAGGAGAACGTCCCCGACGCCGTCCCGGCCGCCATGCGCGCCTGGCAGTGTTTCCTGCCGCACCACGAGGACCCGCACAAGTACGCCTGGAGCACCCGGTTGGTGCCGCAGTCCTGCGAAGCTGACGTCATCGCACTCCTCACCGAGGTCCGGAACCGGGTGTCCAGCCCGGGAGAGCATGGCGAGGGAGCGTTCGACGCCGTGCAGAACGCCGAGGTGGCCGCTAACGCCGAGCACTACTACCGCATCATGGTCCGCGGCGACCGGCAGTCCTGGAACATCCGGGACCACCACATGGCCGACACCATCGACCGGCTCAGCAGGCATCTGGGCCCCGCATCCAAAGGCCTCATCTGGGAGCACAACACCCACGTGGGGGACGCCCGGGCCACCGACATGGCCCAGGACGGGCTGGTCAACGTGGGGCAGCTGCTGCGCGAGCGGCACGCCGCGGACGGCGTGATGCTGGTGGGCCTGGCCTCCCACCGCGGCGAGGTTATCGCCGCGGACGCGTGGGGCAGCCCGGAACGGAACATGCCGGTCCCGCCGGCGCGCCCGGGCAGCCACGAAGACTTCCTGCACGAGGCCTTGGGGGTGCCGTCGGTGCTGGAGTTCGGTGAGGACAGGTCCGGGCCGTGGCTTTCCACCTGGCTCGGCCACCGGGCAATCGGGGTCGTCTACCATCCCGAGCGGGAGCTCGGGAACTACGTTCCGACCCGGATTGGCGAGCGCTACGACGCGCTGATCTGGTTCGAGCACACCGCTGCACTGCGCCCGGTCCACCACGAAGGACCGCCCCGGGAACCGGAATTCGAGACGGAACCAACCGGCTTCTAATCCGCTGACCGCGGCCGTCCGCCGGCGGACCGCAGTATGACGACGGCGGCATGGCCGGCCGCAACGCGTTCTGCTCCGGGGCCCGCCGACGCTATGCGCGTGGGCACGCGGGAGTGAGGGGCTTAAGGCCCTAACCGGCGGTAGCCCCGGCGCGCACACTGAAGTGTCGGCGGACACTTGGTGCTGCCGCCCGGATCATGCGATGCAGACCTGACCGCGCCATGGAAAAGAGCAGGATTCAGAATGAATAAACCAATCGTCGTCGGAATCAACGGATCAGCCGGAAGCGAATCCGCCCTGACATGGGCCCTTGAGCGGGCGGCGCGGGACAAGCTTCCGGTAACCGTCATTCACGCTGTGGACGACCGCTGGATGTCTCCTGATTTCCAGTACCACGAGCTCATCAGGCAAGCCGGCATGGAGCTGCTCCAGAAGGTACAGGCCAGCGCCGCCGAGCAGGCCCCCGACGTGAAGGTGGACATCCAGCTTCGTCATGGCAGCGGCGGCTCGGTTCTGCGGGAGGTGTCCAAGGAAGCTTCCATGGTGGTTGTCGGCGAGCATGACAAGCACTGGATGGACGGCGGACCGCTGACGGACCGGGCCCTGCAAATCGTCTCCGCCTCGGAAATCCCAGCGGCGGTTATCCCGCTGAAGCGCAGCGCCGCAGCCAAAGGCGTGGTTGTTGGTGTGGACGGCTCGGAAGAGTCCCTGCAGGCAGTTGCCTTCGCCGCCGCGGAAGCAGACCGGGGCGGCGACGAGCTGACCGTGGTCCTTGCCTTCCACCGGCCGGCCCGCTGGGTCGAAAACCAGTTGCCGAAAAGCGGGCTCGCCGAATCGATCCTGGAGGAGGACCGGATAGTCCTGGCTGAATCCGTGGCCGGTCTGGGGGACAAGTACCCGGACCTCATCGTCCACCAGCAGCTGGAGACCGATACCGAACCCGCCAAAGCTCTGGTCGAGGCCGGCAAGAAGTCCCGTCTCCTCGTGATCGGCAGCCGCGGCCGTGGCGGTTTCACCCGGATGGTGCTCGGCTCCACGGCCCACGCCGTCCTCGTCAATCTGCCGTGCCCGACCATCGTCACCCGGGTGCACAAGGTCAAGCACGAGGACTGACAACCGGGCGGCTGACCGCTAAAGGGAGTGCCCCCTCACGCGAGGGGGCACTCCCTTTAACGGGCCCCTTGAGCCTGCCCGGACGCGGATGGGAGGATGATGCAGTGGATCAGTTCTTCAATTACGTCGGGCACTTCTGGTGGCTCATCTTTCCGCTGAGCGGACTGTTTGGCGGCTGGGCGCGTTCCTGGTCCAGGGCCAGCGAACGCCGGCACCGGCGCCGGGTGGAGCT
>DASWAW010000113.1:0-4670 GCA_036390955.1 Arthrobacter sp. | reverse complement strand
TCTGCCCCGCCGGCGTCCACGTCGTCATCGTCGCCCGGCGTGAGGCCGCGGGACGTGGCGAAGGAAACGCCCTCAAGGAAGGCTTTGGCCCGCGCGGTGTCCGGGTAGGCCTCGAGCAGCCGCCAGAACGCGGCGTTGTGGCCGGCCACCAGCAGGTGCGCCAGTTCATGCAGCAGCACGTAGTCGATGACCCACTGCGGCATCGGTTGCAGCTTGTCCGACAGCCGGATGCTCCCCTCCGACGGCGTCGCGGACCCCCAGCGGGCGTTCTGGTTGCCCACCCAGCGCACGGAGGACGGGACTGCCCTGCCGCCGAAGTACTTCGCGGACAGCTCGGCTGCGTGCGCCGCGAGGGCGGCATCGCTGCGCGGACGCCGCCGGCCGGCACCCCGGGTCCCCCGCTCCCCCTGGAGCCGCAGCTTCTCGAGCATCCGGTGCACCCATTCGTGTTCCTGGGCGCGGCTGAAGGAGGCGGGAATGGCGACGACGGCGGTGCCGTTCTCCCAGAACGCCGCCACGGTGCGGCGGCGCCGGGCGGAGCGCCGGACTTCCACCGGGGCGCCGTCGGCTGTGGTCAGCGGTGTGGCCGCGGGAACCGTGCGGCTGCTGCCGGCCATCAGAGGGTGGTGCTTTCGACCAGCACAGCCAGCACTGCTTCGCCGTACTTTTCCAGTTTGGACGGGCCCACCCCGGGAAGTTTGGCAAGCTCTTCGAGGGATTCGGGCCGGGCCTCGGCAATGGCGGTCAGTGTGGCGTCGGTGAAGACCACGAAGGCGGGGACGTCGGCTTCGAGCGCGATGTCCTTGCGCCACTGCCGGAGCGCGTCGAAGGTCTGCTCCTCGTAGCTGGGCGGGCACTGGTTGCAGCGGCCCACCTTGCGTTCGGCCCCGGACGAGAGCATGGTCCCGCAGACCCGGCAGGTGGCCGGCACCGCGGCTTTGCGGCGCGGCGCCGCGCCTTTGCCGCGGACCGAAGAGCTGGCCACGGAGTCGGGGCGCAGCCCGTCCAGGAAGCGCGAGGGCTTCCGGTTGGCGCGCCCGCCCGGGGTCCGGGCGGTGGACCAGGACAGGAACAGGTGTTCCCTGGCCCGGGTGATCCCCACGTACAGCAGGCGGCGTTCCTCGTCCACCGACTCGGGGCTGTCGGCGAAGGAGATCGGCATGAGTCCTTCGCTGAGGCCGACGAGGAACACGGCGTCCCACTCCAGGCCCTTGGCGGCGTGCAGTGAGGCCAGGGTGACGCCCTGGACGGTCGGGGCGTGCTGGGCCAGGGAGCGTTCCTGGAGTTCGTTGACGAAGTCCGCGAGGGTGAACTGCGCGCCGCGGCTGACCACGAGTTCGTCCGCCAGCGCGACGAGCGCGGCGAGGGATTCCCAGCGTTCCCGGAGCGCGCCGCCGCTGTGCGGGGCGGCTTCCGTGTAGCCCAGCGAGGCGACGATGTCGCGGACCAGCTGCCCCAGCGGCTCGGGGCTGGCGGTTTCCGCGACGGCCCGGGTGGCCGCACGCAGCTGCAGGATGGCGTCGCGGACTTCCTTGCGGGCAAAGAACCGTTCCCCGCCGCGCAGCTGGTAGCCGATCCCCGCCGAGGCCAGGGCCTGCTCGTACGCCTCGGACTGGCCGTTGGTACGGAACAGCACGGCGACCTGGCTGGCCGGCGTGCCGGCATCGAGGAGCCCGCGGACCTTGACGGCGACCGTGGCGGCCTCGGCCTCGTCGTCGGAGCATTCGGTAAACTGCGGCACCGGACCGGCCGGGCGCTGCGCCAGAAGCTGCAGCGGCGTCGCCCAGGCGGCGTCGGCAACGGGTCCGCCGCTGCGCCGGCCGGCCAGCAGTTCGTTGGCCAGCCTCACCACCTGCGGGGTGGAGCGGTAGTCGCGGATCAGCTTGACGACGGTGGCCTCGGGGTACTGGGCCTTGAAGCCGAGCAGGTGCTTCGGTGAGGCGCCCGTAAAGGAGTAAATGGTCTGGCTGGCGTCGCCGACGACGCAGAGCTCGTCGCGGCCGCCGAGCCACAGTTCCAGCAGCCGCTGCTGCAGCGGCGAGACGTCCTGGTACTCGTCGACGACGAAGTGGCGGTACTGCTCGCGGACCGTGGCGGCGACCTTCGGGTCCTCCTGCAGGATGCCCACGGTGATCAGCAGCACGTCCTCGAAGTCGATCACGTTCCGGTCCGTCTTGACGTCCTCGTAGGACTGGAAGACGCGGGCGACGGCGGTCAGGTCAAAGCCGCCGGGGGCGCCGCGGCCCTGGGCCTTTTCCAGATAGTTGGCCGGGGTCAGCATGGACACCTTGGCCCACTCGATTTCGGAGGCCAGATCGCGGATCGAGGCCCGGTCGGTGCTGAGGCGCAGCCGCCGGGCCGCCTCGGCAATCATCTGGGCCTTGTGGTCCAGCAGGTTGGGCAGCACGCCGCCGACCGCCTGGGGCCAGAAGAACTGGAGCTGGCGCAGGGCGGCGGCGTGGAAGGTGCGGGCCTGGACGTTGCCCACGCCGAGGTCGCGGAGGCGGCTGCGCATTTCGGCCGCTGCCCGCGACGTGAAGGTGACGGCCAGGAGGCGCTGCGGGTTGTACACGCCGGAGTGCACACCATAGGCGATCCGGTGCGTGATGGCGCGGGTTTTGCCGGTGCCGGCGCCGGCCAGCACGCACATGGGTCCCTGCAGGGTGCTGGCAACTTCGCGCTGTTCGGCGTCAAGGCCGCCGAGAATGCGCTCCTCGAGGGAGCGGTTGTCCGGCGTCGCGGCGTCGGCTTCCGGTGCAACCTCGTCGGACGGGCCGGACGGGAAGGCGCTGGACTGGAAGATATCTGTGTTCACTTCTGCTGCTCAGTCGTTCGAGGGTGTGCGGTGGATGCGCCGCGGTGGTCGGTCCGCGGCGCGGGGCGGCCGCTGCGTGTTCTCACGGGCGCCTCACGGGTTGTCCGCGCGGTCCTGGATGACCCCGCCGTACCAGTGCTCGATCAGGGCCCGAGCGATGGACAGCCTGCTGGAGATGACGATCTCGCCGCTGAGTACCGCAGCCTGCAGTTCGCTCCGGCTGAACCAGCGCGCCCGCGTGACCTCAACGCCGTCGGGCGTCGCTTCGGTGTCCGCGGTCGAGGCTGTGAAGCCGAGCATCAGGGAGGCCGGGAAAGGCCATGGCTGGGAACCAAGGTACTGGCAGGCGGTGACCCGCACGCCGACTTCCTCACCGATTTCCCGGACCACTGCCTGTTCCAGCGACTCCCCCGGTTCGACGAACCCGGCGAGGGTGGAATAGTTCCGGGCATCGAGGGGGCCGCCGCCGCCGAGCAGCAGCCGGCCGTCCGGGCCCACCACCGTGACAATAATTGCCGGATCGGTCCGGGGGTAGTGCTCGGAGCCGTCCGCGGGGCAGCGGCGGACCCAGCCTCCGGCTTCCGGCGCGGTGGCGGTGCCGCAGCGCGGACAGTGGGTGTGCGTGGCGTGCCAGTTGGCGATCGCGCTGGCCTCGATGAAGATCGCGGTGTCCGTGGGGTTCAGCGTGGCCGCGACATCACGGAACCCCGCCCACTGCGCACCCTCGGGGATGCCGGCGATGTGGGCTTCGAATTCCTCGGCCTGGACCTCGAACTGCTGCGGCAAGAGGAAGAGGACCAGTTCGGTTCCCGCCGCCAGGTCCGAGCCGGGCAGCGCGGAGCCCAGATAGATGAGCTGTTCCGGGGCGTAGGCCGTGTCCTGCAGGTGCCGGGCGAGTTCGGCGGCGTCCAGCAGGACCAGGCTGTTGCCGTTGATGAGGGCCTGCCGGCCGGACAACACCATGGCCCGTGCGGTTCCGGAGGCCAGGAGCTCCTCGAGCATCCCGGGCTTGAGCCGTGAGGCGGAGCCCCGGTCAATCAGCGCAGGGCGGACGGGAAGGACGGTGTCCAGAAGATGGTTGGCGGCTGGGCCGGTGTGCGGGGAGACTGACGTGCCCGCCTGGGCTTGGTGATTGGACGCCGGTGACTCCGCAAGACTCATGTACCCACCGTACTGACTCCCGCCGACAAATGACATTTCTTCCGGGCGTATGTGGGCATCCGCACGTGCCCCGCGGGCGGCGGCAGGGCACTGTGCAAGGAGGGGAGCCCGGTGGGCAATTTATTCCCGATCTTTTTCCCGATCTTTCAGACTCGCCGTGGTGCATCGCCGTCTTGGGCGCCGCTCAATCTACCGTGGAAGCGTGAGAAGAAAACCAATCGAACTGGCAGCTGTGGCAACCGCGGCAGTCCCCGGACTGACCCCGACCGCCGTCAGCTCTGCGCCCGACGATCCGGCGGACTTCGACTCGGCACTCCTTTTGGACTCCGAAGGCAAGCGCTGGCGGGTCCGCTCGCCGCGCCACGCAGAGGCCAGCGCACGGCTGGAAACAGAGTTCCTGGTGCTGCGCGCCTTCCTTCCGGGCATCCGGGCCGAACTTCCGTTCCTGATGCCCACCGTTGCCGGCACCGTGCGGCAGGGGCCGCTGACGACGTTCGTCTACTCGCATCTGGCTGGCTCGACCCGGTCGGTCGAGGAACTTGGCTCCGCCTCACCCGCCGTGGCCCGCGAGATCGGTGCGGCCCTCGCCGCCATCCATGACCTGCCACATTCGCTGGTCAGCAACGCTGACCTGCCGAGCTACACCCCCAACGAGTTCCGCCAGCGCCGCCTCAACGAACTGGACCAGGCCGCC
>DASWAW010000112.1:0-8663 GCA_036390955.1 Arthrobacter sp. | reverse complement strand
CAGCGTTCATCCTGAGCCAGGATCAAACTCTCCGTTGAAGTAAAACAGACACACCATGCGCCCCCGGGAAAACGGGATGCACACAATGCACAAAATTTGAAACCAGCTGTAAAAACCAGACCACACCACGGGGTGGCGGGCCTGATCAATTCAACCAATTCAATACAATAAATTGGTATCAACAAACTTGGCACACTATTGAGTTCTCAAACAACAGACACATTCGAATTACTTACAGAAACAATTCAATGTAATTGAATTCTTTTGTTTCAGCTTTTCTTCGCTGCGATATTTCAAGCTTATTTCATTCATATCCACTTTGCAAATCCGGATTTTCATCTGAATTTCATTCGGTGGACCAAATGATCCCAGCATAAATATGAAGCAAATTTTTCATTTCTGCACTGCGTGCTCCAGGGAGCCGAAAGCGCTAGAAGAATTGCTTCTCATATTTTTGTTGGGGTTGGCCGCCACTCTTCGGTGGCGACTCAGAAAACAATACACCTTCCTCCCCGTCCTTGCAACCGGATCAGGGAGGAACGTGCGGATGAATCGGGGCTTCGGCCTAGGCCGCGGAGACTTCCACCGTGGCCAGGTTCTTCTTGCCCCGGCGCAGCAGCAGGTAACGACCGTGCAGGAGCTGGTCCGGTGCGATAACAGCGTCCGGATCCGCCACCTTGGCGTTGTTGACATAGGCGCCGCCCTCTCCCACCGTGCGCCGGGCCGCGGATTTGCTGTCCGCGAGGCCTGTCGCCACCAGCAGTTCGATGATCCCGAGGCCGGCGGCGTCCACGGTGGCGGACGGCAGTTCGGAGGTGGCAGCCCTCAGCGTGGCCTCGTCCAGGGCCGCCAGGTCACCGTTGCCGAACAGCGCAGCGGAGGCGGCGATGACTTTCTCCGTCGCGTCCACGCCGTGGACGAGGGACGTCACCTCGTAGGCGAGCTTCCGCTGTCCTTCGCGGGCGAAGGGCCGGTCGGCGACCGCGGTCTCCAGGGCCTCGATCTCGGCACGGCTGAGGAAGGTGAATACCTTCAGGCGTGCCACCACGTCGCTGTCCGCCGTGTTGAGCCAGAACTGGTAGAAGGCGTACGGGCTGCACATGTCCGGATCGAGCCAGATGGCGTTGCCCTCGCTCTTGCCGAACTTCGTGCCGTCGGAGTTGGTGATGAGGGGTGTACCCAGCGCGTGGACGTGCTTGCCCTCGACCTTGCGGATGAGGTCGGTGCCGCTGGTGAGATTGCCCCACTGGTCCGAACCGCCGGTCTGCAGGACGCAGCCGTAATCGCGGAACAGCTGAAGGTAGTCCATGCCCTGAAGGATCTGGTAGCTGAATTCCGTGTAGCTGATCCCCTCATCGGAATTCAGCCGGTTGGCCACAATGTCCTTCTTGATCATGGTGCCGACCCGGAAGTGTTTGCCGATCCCCCGCAGGAAGTCGATGGCGCTCAGCGGAGCGGTCCAGTCCAGGTTGTTAACCATCCGGGCTGCGTTACCGCCCTCGAAGCTAAGGAAACGCTGGACCTGTGCCTGCAGTTTGCCGACCCATTCGGCGACGGTCTCGGGGGTGTTGAGCACGCGTTCGGCGGTCTGCCGCGGATCTCCGATCAGGCCGGTGGATCCACCGACCAGGCCGAGGGGCTTGTGGCCGGCCAGCTGAATCCGGCGCATCAGCAGCAGCTGGACCAGGTTTCCCAGGTGCAGGCTCGCGGCGGTGGGATCGAAGCCGCAGTAGTAGGTTACGGGGTCACCGGCGAGGAGCTTCTCCAGCTCCGCCTCATCCGTTGAGACGTGGACGAGGCCGCGCCATTTCAACTCCTGCCAGACGTTGGCGAAGCTGGGGTCATTCTGCTGGGAACGGAGATCATTTAGCTGGGACACGGAATCTAAGTTAGCAGGATCAGCGCACAACCAGCTCGTGTGACCGTCCGGCGGGCCGGCCGTCGGCCAGGCGGCCAGCCAGCCGACGGCCGGCCGTCAGGCGATTCGGCGCCTGACAGCCGGGCTCAGTCTTCGATGCCGGCCGGTACACCGGCGGCGGCGATGAGCCGCAGCCGCTGGGTGGGCCGGGTCATGGCCACGTACAGGTCGCCGACACGGCCGTGCTCGTGGTTCAGCATCGCGGACGGTTCCAGCACCACAACGCCGTCGAACTCCAGGCCCTTGGCCTCGCGGGGGCTGATCACCACGATGTCCTGCACGTAGCTGCCGGCGTCCGTGCCGACACGGCGGCCATAGACGGCGCGCAGCGCGGCGGTCGCCGCCGGGAGGAGCTCGCCGTCGGCGATGACGGCGAGCAGGCCGCCCTCGAGCGCGTCGAGCTCTTCCGGCAGGACCTCCACAAGCTTGTTGATGATCTGGCCCGGCTCGACACGGTCGATTACCGGGGCCCAGCGGCCTTCGCGGACCGCCTTCGGGGCGGAGACGACCAGTCCCGCCGCGTTGGCCATCCGGGCGGCGGCTTCCGCGATCTGCGAGGGCGTGCGGTAGTTGACGGTAAGTTCTTCGAGCTGCCAGCGGTCGCCGAACATGGGTGCCAGGGCGCCCTGCCAGGAATTGGCCCCCGCCACGGAGCTTGTCTGGGCAATGTCGCCCACGATGGTGAAGGACTTCAGCGGGCAGCGGCGGACCAGCAGCCGCCACTGCATCGGCGACAGCTCCTGCGCCTCATCCACCACAATGTGCCCGAAGGCCCAGCTGCGGTCCGTCGTGGCGCGTTCGGCGGCGGTGAGCCGGGCTTCGCGTTCCTGGTTCTGGTCCACGAGTTCTTCCGCGGAGATCAGGACGTCGACGCCGGCGGTTTCCATGTTGACGAGCGTCTGCTTGGCGTTGGCCAGGTCGCGGGCGCGGTCATGCTCCTGCTGGGCCAGTCCCCTGCCCGCGGCCGCGTCGAGTTCGCCGAGGAGTTCGGCGGCCTCGTCCAGCAGCGGCACGTCCGCCTCGGTCCACGGCGAGTCGGCGGGCCGGAGCAGCAGTTCACGCTCGGCCGGCGTGAGCTTGGGGGTGCAGGCTGCCAGGATCGCCGGCCTGCTGAGGAGTTCACCGATGAGCTTCTCCGGTGTCATCGGCATCCAGCACAGGTTCAGGGCAATGCGGACGTCGCGGGCGGAGCGGACGTCCTCGGCCAGGTAGGAACGGTCGGCGTTGTTGCCGATGCTGCCGGCTTCGACGAGTTCCGTCATCTGCTCCGTCAGTTCGCGCAGCAGGATCTTCACGAACGAGACGCGGGCCTCGTTGTGCGGCTTGCCGGTGGAACGGGCCCTGTCCCTGGCGCGGCGGACCTGGCGGGGAGTCAGGAGAAGCTTGCGCCCGTCGACCTCGAGGACGCGGTTTTCCGCCGGGGTGCGCTGCCGGTTGGCCACGGCGTTCGCCACGACCTCGGCCATGTCCAGGCGGCCCTTGATGGCCGCGACCTCGGACTCGGGCTCGGCGACCGCGTGGATGCCGGGCATCAGGCGGCCGACGCTGGCCATCACGACGCCGGTTTCGCCGAGCGATGGCAGCACGCGCTCGATGTATTTCATGAACGACGACGACGGTCCCACCAGCAGGACGCCGGCGGTCTTGAGCCGGTCACGGTGGGTGTAGAGCAGGTAGGCGGCACGGTGCAGCGCCACGGCGGTCTTGCCGGTACCCGGACCGCCCTGGACCACGAGGGCACCGGAGATGGAGGAGCGGATGATCCGGTCCTGCTCGGACTGGATGGTCCCGACGATGTCCGACATCCGGCCGGTCCGCTTGGAATTCAGGGCAGCGAGCAGTGCGCCCTCGCCCTGAAGGGACTCGTTGTCGGCAAGCAGGTCGGCGTCGAGGACGTCATCCTCGATCGCCTTGACCTCGCGGCCCTGCAGGATCAGGTGCCGGCGCCGGCGCACACCCTGGCGGTCGAACGCGGTGGCCTGGTAGAAATGGCCGGCCTCGGGGGCGCGCCAGTCCAGCATGAGGCGCTGGAGGTCCTCTGTGGTCAGGCCGATACGGCCGATGTACTGGGCCTCCCCGGAGTCGAGGTCGAGGCGGCCGAAGACCAGCCGGTCGTCGACGGCGTCGAGCTGCGCCAGGCGGTCCTCGTACAGTGCGGCGAACGCGTCCCGCTCGGAGACGTTCTGCATGGTGCCCACCGCACCGGCACGCCGTACCTGTGCCAGCTGGGCGCGCTTTTCCGCCCGCAGCTCATCCAACCGGGCGTAAAGTCCGGCCACATAGTCGCGTTCATGGGCCAAATCAGCGTCGTGCATCGAACGTTCCCCTATCGAAAAAGACAGACCAACCATTCTACAACCATTTCGGTCGCCCCATCGGCACATGTCAGTTTTTTGCAGGCATTCTACCGAGGCGTGCGGAACCGTCCAGTCTTCCCTGCGGGTCTTCGCGCGCCGGCCTGGCCGCGCGGCCCGCCCCGGCCCGCGCGTTTGGCACGGGGCTACAGGCGCAGCAGGGAGCGGACCGGGCGGCCGGCCAGGGCCGCGCGGCCGCCGAGTTCGCCCAGTTCCAGGACCACGCCCACACCTGCGACCTCAATGCCGCAGCGCTCGAACAGCCGCACGGCGGCGCCGAGCGTGCCGCCCGTGGCGAGGACGTCGTCGAGGATGAGGACACGGCTGCCGGGAGCGAGGTCCATAGTGTGCAGTTCCAGGGTGGCATTGCCGTATTCGAGGGCGTAATCCTCGGAGACCACTTCACGGGGCAGCTTGCCGGCTTTGCGGACGGTAATGACGCCGGTGTCGGTGGCGTACGCCGCGGCAGCCGCCAGCAGGAAGCCGCGGGCTTCCACGCCCGCGACGGCGTCGAACTGGCCCCTGAACGGCTCGACGAGGGCGTTCACGACGGCCTTCAGTGCCGCGCCGTCGGCGAAGACGGGGGTCAGGTCCTTGAAGACGATGCCGGGTTTGGGGTAATCGGGGATGGTGGCGCACAGGCTGTTGATCAGCCCGCCCACCGGCGCGGTGGTGTCGTTACGGGTCATGGTGGACTGGTGCGGCTCGCTGGGATTCACCCATCAACCTTACTGGCTGGATCCGTGCCGCTCTCCGGCGCGGCCGGTGACCGCAGCAGGCTGTTCGCGAATCCGTATCTGACGACGTCGAGCGCCTTGCTGAGCGCGTGCTCCGCGTCGAACCTTTGGGCCGCCGCGGCACGCATGCGCTCGTAGTCCTTGGCCCACCCGGAACGGTGGTACCGGTCGGCGTCGCCGTGCAGGAGCCGTCCATAGAGCACGTCCTCGAAAATGTCCCGGCCGTCATCGGGGACCGGTCCCGGCATCTCGTGCTGCCGGCCCTGGACCATCTCGGCGGTGAAAAGGCCGGCAACTTCGTCCGCTCCCTCCGCGAGCTTGCGGTCTGCCGCGTGGTTGCACAGGCGGAGTGCCCGCACCACGAGCTTCAGGGATACGTGTTCGTCCCGGACGATGAACTTCCGCAGCAGGGCTGCCCGGAAGAGCTCCACCCACTGCCGCCGCTCCCCCTCGACGGAGTCCGGCGGCACCGGGCCGCCCTCGGCTTGGAACAGTTCGACCATCCGGAAGTACTCGGCGGCCAGCTCCTCAAAGATCTCGAGCCTTTCGAGCTCGCTGTGTGGTTTCCCGCGTTTGCCTTCACCCATTGCTTTTCACCCTCCGCCGCGGCCAATTCCTGGGGATTCACCGGAAGCGGCCCTTGGTTGTCCCTACGACGGCCGCACCTTCGCCGCTTTGTAACGGGAGACGGTCGGGTCACCGTGCAGCCAGAAGCGCCAGGGGTAATCATGCGTGCCTCCGGCGCCGGAGACGCCGACCCGCGGTCCGGAGCGGATGTCCCCGCCCTGGCCGGGCGGAAGTTCCAGCCGGAACGGGGGCCCGAGGGCGTCACGGCCGCTGTCCGCCGTCGTGATGCCGAGTGCCGTGGCGAGCCGGGCGGGGCCGCTCGCCAGGTCCTTCGAGGATTTCGACGTCGGCCGGCGGCGGAGTGCCAGATCCTCCCCGGCCACGATCTCGCCGGCCCGCAGCAGCACGGCCGAGGCGGTGCCGTCCGGGCCGCACACGATGTTGGCGCAGTGGTGCAGGCCATAGGTGAAGTAGACGTACAGATGGCCGGCCGGGCCAAACATCGGGGCGTTGCGCGCGGTGGCGCCGCGGAAGGTGTGCGAGCCGGGATCCGGGTGCAGCGAGTCGTGCGGGCCCAGATAGGCCTCCACCTCCGTGATCCGCACGGACACCGGACCGTCGCGTCCCTCATGCGTCAGCACCGCCCCCAGCAGCAGCGGCGCCACCTGCCGGGCGTCGGAGGACAGCAGTTCCCGCAGTCCTTCGGCGGACAGTCCGCGGCCAGGCGCAGTGGCAGGAGGCATCAAACCCATGCTCCGACTTTAACAAACGGTTCCCGTCCACTGCCACGGCCGTGTCCGATTTCCGCTAGCAGCTGCATGGGGAAGCTGGCAGGATGAACTCATGGACTTCTGGCAGCGCTACCGGGCAATCGATGCCCGGGACCCCCGGTTCGACGGGCAGTTCTACACCGCTGTCCGCACTACGGGTATTTATTGCCGGCCGTCCTGCCCGGCCCGGACCCCCAAAGCGGGGAATGTCACCTTCTTTGAGACGTCCGCCGCCGCACACGAGGCAGGCTACCGGGCCTGCAAACGCTGCCTGCCGGAGGCCGTCCCCGGCACCCCGGCCTGGAACCTGCGCTCGGACATCGCGGGACGGGCCATGCGGCTTATCAACGACGGTGTGATCAACCGCGACGGCGTCGAGGGGCTCGCGGCCCGGCTGGGCTACTCCTCGCGTCAGCTCAACCGGATCCTGAGCCACGAACTCGGCGCCGGGCCGCTGTCGCTGGCGCGGGCCAGCCGGGCCCAGACGGCCCGCACCCTGCTCGTCTCCACGACGATGAAGGTGGCCGACATTGCCTTCGCTGCCGGGTTCAGCAGCGTGCGCCAGTTCAACGAGACCATCGGCGAGGTCTTCGCCATGACCCCTTCGGCGCTGCGGGCCACCGCCCGGCACCACCGGTCGCCGGCGTCCGGCGTGGTGTCGTCCACAGCCCTGACCCTCAACCTTCCGTACCGGGAGCCGTTCGATCCGGGCGTGTTTGATTTCCTCGCGGTCCGCGCCGTCCCGGGCATCGAGGAGGGATCCTCCGGTTCCTACGCCCGGACGCTGCGCCTCGCCCACGGCGATGCCCGTTTCCGGGTCGACTACGACGCCGGGGCCCCGGCCCGCCCCCTGGTGCTGACGATCGGCGCCGTCGACCTGCGGGATCTGCCTTCCCTGCTGAGCCGGGTCCGCCGGCTGCTGGATCTCGACGCCGACCCGGTCGCCATCGACGGCGCGCTGGGGTCTGATCCGCGGCTGTCCGCCGCCGTCTCCGCCACTCCGGGCATCAGGATGCCGGGGGCGGTGGACCCGCAGGAGCTGCTGATCCGGGCGATGATCGGCCAGCAGATCACCGTCGCCGCGGCCCGGACCGCCCTCACCCAGCTGTCCGCGGCCGGGAGCGGGAGCCTGGTCCCGGCGGACGGGCTGGACCGGCTGTTCCCCACGGCGGCGCAGATCGCGGAGACCGGCTTCGGACTGCTTCGCGGGCCGCAGCGCCGCATCGACTCGGTCCGGGGTGCTGCCGCCGCGATGGCCTCCGGTGACCTCGATTTCGGCTACGGCGATGACCTGCCCGGGCTGGAGTCCAAACTGCTGCCGCTCGCCGGCATCGGGCCGTGGACGGTCGGCTACGTCGCGATGCGTGTGATCGGCGCCCCGGATGTCTTCCTGGCCAACGACGCGGCCGTGCGGAACGGCATCCGCTCGCTCGCCCGGACTCCGGACGGCGCGGCAGGGGCCCCCGAGACCAACCTGAGTCCTGACTTCCGTGAGCTCAGTCCCTGGCGCTCCTACGCCACGATGCACCTTTGGCGCGCCGCAGCGGCCGCCCAGGCCGCGGCCCGCGCAGCATCAACTGTTTCCGCAACTACTTCGAAGAAAGCGACACCATGAACGCCCAGTTGTTGACCCTGTCCACCCCGGACGGCCCTTTCACCATCATTGCCCGTGACGGCGCCGTGCTGTCCTCCGGCTGGACCGCCGATCCCGACGAACTGACCGGGCAGATCCACCCGGACCTGCTGCCGGGCGCACTCGAGACCGTCACCGGGCTGGGCGCCATTTCCGACGCTGTGGAGGAGTTCTACGCCGGGAATCCGGGACCTGCCATGGCGGTGCCGGTGCTGCAGAAATCCGGGCCGTTCAGGGGCCATGCCTGGGACATGCTCCGGACCGTCCCGCCGGGACACCCCGTGACCTACACCGAATACGCGGCGCTTGCCGGAAACGTCAGGGCGGTGCGCGCCGCGGCCAGCGCCTGCGCCTTCAATGCGGCCGCGCTTTTCGTGCCCTGCCACCGGGTGATCCGCACCGACGGCAGCCTGGGCGGCTTCCGCTGGGGGCTCGCCGTCAAGGAAAGCCTGCTGGTGCGGGAGCGCGGGCAGGCACTCCGGGACTCAGACACTCCGGCACTCCGGGACAAGCTAGGACGCGGGAGTCAGCGGGCGGTGTAACGGTCAGCGGGTGACGGGCACCCCGGCGGGCCACGGCAGCAGGGCGGGGAGATCGACGCCGTCGGCCGCCGCGGTGGCGCGCAGGCTTCCCAGGGTCGGCGTGCGTCCCGCGAGCCAGGCCGCGATATCGGTCAGCATCCCG
>DASWAW010000111.1:0-3092 GCA_036390955.1 Arthrobacter sp. | reverse complement strand
GGCGCTCCAGAAGTACGTCTTCGTCGGGCTGCCGAATCAAATCTTCGGGACTCCTGCTCCTGCGTGGTGGCCGGTTCCGTGGTTGGTGCTGTGCGGGCTGTTGACGGCGTTGACCATCCGGTATCTGCCGGGAACCGGGGGGCACTCACCCGCCTTCGGATTCAAGACGGGCGGCGGTCCGCCCAGCGGCCGGGAGCTCGTGGGCATCGTTCTCGCGGCGCTGACCACGCTCAGCCTGGGTGCGGTGCTCGGACCCGAAGGGCCGCTGATCGCGATTGGTGGCGGCCTCGGGGCGTTGGCGGTGCATCTGGTGAAGAAGGACGCGCCGCCGATGTCCATGACGATCATGGCGTCGGCCGGCAGCTTCGCGGCGATCAGTACCCTGCTCGGGTCTCCCGTGCTCGGGGCCTTCCTGATCATGGAGGCCGCCGGGATCGGGGGAATGACACTGAGTCTGGTGGCCCTGCCCGGGCTGCTCGCTTCCGGCGTCGGGGCGCTGGTGTTCGTCGGCCTGGACGGCTGGACCGGGCTGGGCAGCTTCTCGCTGGCGCTGCCCGTGGTGCCGCCTGCGGTGCCGCCGACGGTGGCGACGATGGGCTGGGCAGTAGTCATGGGTGCGGCAGGCGCACTGTTGGGATGGCTGATCCGCTGGGTCGCGCTGTCGCTCCGTCCGGTGGTGCATCTGAACCGGGTGCTGGTGACGTCGGCGCTTGGTTTGCTGATCGGTCTCACCGCGATGGCGTACCAGTTGGTCTCCGGGCGCAGCTTCACGCAGGTGTTGTTCTCGGGGCAGGATGCACTGCCGGATCTGGTCGAACATGCTGCGGACTACTCGCTGGCGGTGCTGGTCCTGCTGATCGCCTGTAAGACCTTGGTCTACGGCTTCTCGCTGAGCGCCTTTCGTGGTGGGCCGGTGTTCCCGTCGATGTTCATCGGGGCGGCGCTCGGTATAGCGGCGAGTGGGCTGCCCGGAATGAATCTCGCAGCAGGGATCGGCATGGGCATGGGAGCCATGTGCGCAGCCATGCTGCGGCTGCCGTTGACGTCGACGCTGCTGGCCACGCTGCTTCTGGGTGTGGACGGTGTGGCCGTTACACCCCAGGTGGTGGTGGCCGTGGCGGTGGCCTTCGTGATCACCAATGTGCTCCCCGTCCCGGGCTCGGCCCCGAGCCCGACGGCGCCCGTGGCGCCTGGCGATGTCGGCAGCGTCCACCATCGGGCTCCCTCGCGGGCCGACCGTGCAACTGAGTTCTCGAGCGCGGGCCGTTCGACCGCGCGGGACCGGTGGATCGCCTGGTTGTTCATCGTGGGCTCGAGTCTGTTCGCCCTGGGGGCGGTGCCGTTCTACGTCGAGGCCGTGGGATTGCGCTGGTGTGCAGCTACATTCTTCGTCGGTTCGCTGTTCTTCACCTGTGCGGCGTTCCTGCAGTACCGCGAGGGCGTTGACTCGCTCCCGGCCGCGGGTGCCACTCGGCGCCATGCGTTTTGGGTGTGGGCTCCGCGGAATCTCGTGTGGCTCGCTGCCGCGGTGCAACTTGCCGGCACGCTGTGGTTCAACTGGAGTACGGGAAACGCACTGCGGGACAATCTCAGTGCGGCGCTGACCGAGCAGCGGGTATGGCGACCCGACGCTCTGGGTTCAATCGCGTTCCTCGTTGCAAGCGCTGTGGCGTTGCGGGAGGCCGGCCGAGGCGCCATTGCCGGCCGGCCCAGGCCCCGGACGTGGAAGATCGGCGTGATTAACCTGGCCGGTTCTGTTGCGTTCGGTATTTCGGCGGTCGCGGCCTTTGTCATACCGTCCAGCGGCAATGTTTTGAATGCCGAGCTGTCCAATCTCGGCACGCTCGTGGGAGCCCTGTGCTTCCTCGCCGGCGCGATCCTGATGCTGGGTCCGGTCCACCGCCGACTCGGGTCCCGCATAACGGGGAACTCATCCGGAACCCTTTTCAACAGTCCCTGAAGGAGAAGTGATGTCACGAGATTTCCAGCCGGCGGATGCCGACGTGGCCCTGTTTGGCAACCGATTCGTCACCCAGGAGGTTCCGAGCCGGGCGTTCCCGGAGACCGGCATTCCGGCTCAGGACGCTCTGCGGCTGGTTGCGGAGGATCTGGCGCTGGAGGGTGATCCGGCCCGGAACCTGGCGACCTTCGTGACGACGTGGATGGAGCCGCAGGCCCAGCAGATCATCGCCGCCAACCTGCACCGCAATTTTATCGACCACGCCGAATATCCCCGCACGGCCGAGATTGAGCAGCGCTGCATTCGGATGCTCGCCGACCTCTTCCATGCGCCGGGCGAGACGACGGGAGCCCGGACCCAGGGATCGTCCGAGGCGATCATGCTCGGCGGCCTGTCCCTGAAGTGGAACTGGCGCAAGCGCCGCGAGGCCGCCGGCGCGTCGACGTCGAGCCCGAACCTGGTGTTCGGCGGCGATGTGCATGTGGTGTGGGAGAAGTTCTGCCGCTACTTCGACGTCGAGCCGCGGATCGTGCCGCTGCAGCCGGGGAAGTACACGATCGGCCCCGACGACGTGCAGGCCCACGTCGATGAGAACACCATCGGTGTCGCAGTCGTGCTGGGTACGACGTTTACCGGGCACAAGGACGACATCGTCGGCATCAACGACCTGTTGCTACGGATCAAGCGCGAGCGGGGCCTTGATGTGCCGTTGCACGTGGACGGGGCCAGTGGGGGGTTCGTCTGGCCCTTCCTCTACCCGGACTCCAAATGGGACTTCCGGCTCGAGCAGGTCCGCTCGATCAACGTCTCCGGGCACAAGTTCGGACTGGTCTACCCCGGCATCGGCTGGCTGATCTTCCGGGAGAAGGCCGACCTGGCCAAGGAACTGGTCTTCGAGGAGAACTACCTCGGCAAGACCGACTCGACCTTCACCCTGAACTTCTCCACCGGCTCGTCGATGGTTATCGCTCAGTACTACAACCTCGTGCGTTATGGCCGCGCCGGCTACACCTACATCATGCGGAACATGCAGACCAACGCCCGCGTCCTCGCCGAGAAGTTGGAGGCCATGGGCCGGTTCGAGATCATCGGCCCCGACGAGGAACAACTGCCCCTCGTCGCGTTCCGGCTC
>DASWAW010000110.1:0-25511 GCA_036390955.1 Arthrobacter sp. | reverse complement strand
CTCATCCAGCCGCGCGAGCAGCCGCTGCTTCTGCTCGTCCCGGCTGATGTGGAGCATGACCTTGACGATCTTGGTGCCGGCGGACGTCTGCCTGGCCTCGAATTCGTTGATCGCGTTGTACCGGCGTTCGAGTTCCTTCGGGTCGGCCCAGCGGTGGACGCGGTGGATCAGGACGTCCTCATAGTGGGACCGGTCGAAGACGCTCACCATCCCGGCGGCCGGCACTTCCTTCTCGATCCGCCACAGGAAGTCGTAGGACTGCTCTTCCGGGGTGGGCGCCTTGAACGACTTCATCTGGACGCCGTGCGGATTCATGGCGCCCATGACGTGGGTGACGATCCCGCCTTTGCCGGCGGTGTCCATGGCCTGGAGGATCAGCAGGATGCGCTTGGTGCCGCCGAACCGCGATTCGGCGAAGAGCTGTTCCTGGAGCAGGGCGAGGTTGTCATCCAGATCGGCGAGCAGCACCTCGCCGTCGTTCTTGTCCCCCGGGTAGCCCGGGGTGGAGTCCGGGTCAGTGTTCTTCAGGCTGAAGCCTTTGCCCACCTTCAGGGTGTCGGAGGGGTGCTCCTTGAATCTAACGACGTCTGACATCCCTTGCCTCTTTCCGGTTCAGGCAGCCCCGTTCGGAGCGCCGGACAACCGCCCGCGCCGCGCTGCTGAGCTTAGGCTAGTTCCCCTTGTACCGGCTCAGGAAGTCCGCCATGCGGTTGATGGCCTCTTCCAGGTCCTTCACGAGCGGCAGGGTGACCATCCGGAAGTGGTCCGGGCGGACCCAGTTGAAGGCCCGGCCGTGCGAGACCAGGATCTTCTGCTCGCGCAGCAGATCCAGGACGAACTTCTCGTCGTCGCGGATGTGGAAGACCTCGGGATCGAGCTTCGGGAACAGGTACATGGCGCCCCGGGCCTGCTGCGTGCTGACCCCGGGAATCGCGTTGAGCATGTCATAGGCCTTGTTGCGCTGCTCCAGCAGGCGTCCGCCCGGCAGGATCAGGTCGTTGATGCTCTGGTACCCGCCAAGCGCCGTCTGGATCGCGTGCTGGGCCGGGACGTTGGCGCACAGGCGCATGTTCGCGAGCAGGTTGATGCCCTCGAGGTAGTCCGCGGCGTCCTTCTTCGGCCCGGAAATGGCCATCCACCCGGCACGGTAGCCGCAGACGCGGTAGGCCTTGGACAGGCCGCTGAACGTCAGGCAGAGGACGTCGTCACCAGTGAGGCTGGCCATGTTCACGTGGACCGCGTCCTCGTAGAGGATCTTCTCGTAAATCTCGTCGGCGAAGAGGACCAGGCCGTGCTTCTCGGCCAGGGCGACGATCTTCTTGAGGGTGTCTTCGGGATACACGGCGCCGGTGGGGTTGTTCGGGTTGATGACCACGATGCCCTTGGTGCGCGGCGTGATCTTCGCTTCGAGGTCCTCAAGGTCCGGCTGCCAGCCGGACTCCTCGTCGCAGAGGTAGTGCACGGGCCGGCCGCTGGCCAGGGCAACGGAGGCGGTCCAGAGCGGGTAATCGGGGGTGGGGATCAGGACCTCGTCGCCGTCGTCGAGCAGCGCCATCAGGGACATCGTGATGAGCTCGCTGACGCCGTTGCCGAGATAGATGTCATCGACGTGGATGTTCTGGATGCCGCGGGTCTGGTAGTACTGCGAGACGGCCGTGCGGGCGGAAAAGATGCCGCGGGAGTCGCTGTAGCCCTGGGCGTGCGGCAGGTGGCGGATCATGTCCACCAGGATCGCGTCCGGCGCTTCAAACCCGAACGGGGCCGGGTTGCCGATGTTCAGTTTGAGGATGCGGTGACCCTCTGCCTCCATCTGCTGGGCGGCCTGAAGGATCGGTCCACGGATGTCGTAAAGGACATTATGAAGCTTGGTGGACTGCTTGAATTCTGCCATCCATCAAATATGCCATATGGAGGATGTACTTCCGCCGAGATCTGTCTCACAGGGGTGTCCCGCCGTCACAGGCAGCACACCCCGGCCAGAAAAGGCCGCGGCGGCTGCCGGGGCTCCCCCGTGAACGGGAGAACTCCGGCAGCCGCCGTCGTCCGTCAGAAGGACCGGGACGTCAGAACGACCGGGACGTGGTCCTTACTGAACCAGTCCCTTTTCCTTGAGCCAGGCCGCCGCAGCGTCCTTGGGGTTCTGCTTCTGGCTGCCGCTGACCGCGCGGTTGAGGTTGATCAGGTCCTCGGTGGTGAGGACCTTGGACACGGCGTTCAGGGTTTCCTTCGCCTTGTCGGTCATCTTGGCCGTGTTGTACAGCGGGAGGACCTGCTGGGCGATGAAGTTGTTCTTCGGGTCCTCCAGCACCACCAGGTCGTTGTCCGCGATGGACGGGGTGGTGGTGTAGATGTCGGCCACCTGGACCTGGTCCGAGAGCAGGGCCTTGAGCGTGACGGCGCCGCCGCCGTCGCTGAACGGCTCCAGCTTCTTGGGCACGCAGCCGTAGTTCTTTTCCAGGCCCGGGAGCCCGTAAGCGCGCTCGGCGAAGGTTGCCGGGGCGCCCACCACGATTTCGCTGCAGACCTTGGCCAGATCCTCAATCGACTTCAACTGGTACTTCTCGGCGGTGGCCGTCGTGACGACCATCGCGTCCTTGTCCTCGGCCTTGGAGGCTTCCAGCACCGCCAGGCCCTGCGGCAGCTTGCCCGGCAGGGCCTTGTAGATGTCCTCGGCGGAGACCTCCGTGGCGTCCTTGCTGACGTGCAGCAGCAGGTTTCCGCTGTAGTCGGGGATGACGTCCACGGATCCGTCCTGGACGGCCTTGAAGTACACCTCGCGTGAACCGATGTTCGGCTTGGTGCTCGCCGTGACGCCGGCTCCGTTCAGTGCTCCGGCGTAGACCTCGGCGATGATCTGGCTCTCCGGGAAATCGGCGGACCCGATCACGAGGGCCGAGCCTGAACCGGAGGTGGCCCCGCCGGTCGCGGGTGCGCTGGAGAGCGGATTGGATGAGCCTCCGCAGGCGGACAGTGCCATGGCCAGGCCTACGCCGGCGGCCAGGCCGCCGAATGCGCGCCTGCCGAGTGCTCGTTGGCGGATTTCCTTCATGACGTACCTCCTTGAACAGCAGTCCCCGCAGTTACAGGGTCTGTGAGATCAACCGCAGCCTGCTGGCTCCGGTTTGGCTGGGAAGAGGCTCCCTGGGACAGGAACAGCCTCTGGATGAGGGCAAGGACAAGGTCGACGGCGATGGCCAGTCCGGCGATCAGCAGGGACCCGCCCAGCATCTGGGGGAAGTCGGAGAGCACGAGGCCGTCGAAAAGGTACCGGCCGAGGCCGCCGAGATTGATGTATGCCACCACCGAAACCGTGGCGATCGCCTGGAGCACCCCGGTCCGGAACCCGCCGAACATCACGGGCAGGGCGTTGGGGAACTCGGCGCGGAACAGCACCTGCAGTTCCGTCATGCCCATGGACCGCGCGGCGTCGACGACGTTCCGGTCGACGCTGGCGATGCCGGCGTAGGTGCCGGCGAGCAGCGGCGGGACGGTCAGGATCACGAGGGCCCAGATCGGCGGCATCAGCCCGATGCCGGCGAGCAGGACAAAAAGCGTGAGCAGGCCGAGGGTCGGCAGGGCACGGAGGGCGCCGGCGACGGCCACGGCGGCCACCCGGCCGCGGCCGGTGTGCCCCACGTACAGGCCGATGGGGACGGCGATGGCGGTGGCGATCACCATGACCAGGCCGGTGTACAGCAGGTGTTCGGCCAGCCGGGCCGGGATCCCGGCGCTGCCGGACCAGTTCTCCGGATCGCCGAGCCAGGCGAAGGTGTCCGTGGCGACGTTGCTCATGAGGCACCGCCCGCCGTGTGCGCGTCGGAAAGCCGCAGCGCGGCGGCGGGACCGGCCTTGTCCCGGCTGGCGTCGGAACCGGTGCCGGTGGTGGTCCCGGTGGTTGCCGTGGCCCGGGTCCAGGGGGTCAGCAGCCGCTCGAGCAGGACCAGGACGGCGTCCATGATCAGGGCGAGGATGAGGATGGCGATGATGCCCACCACCACTTCGGTGACGAAATCGCGCTGCAGGCCCGAGGTGAACAGCATTCCGAGGTTGCCGATGCCGAGGAGGGCCGCGACGCTGACCAGCGAGATGTTGCTGACCGAGACCACGCGAAGCCCGGCGAACAGCACCGGGAGGGACAGCGGCAGATCGATCTGCAGGAAGCGGGCGAACGGTTTGAACCCCATGGCGACGGCGGCCTGCCGGAGGTCCTCGTCCACCGAGTCAAAGGCGTCCAGGGTGGCGCGCACCAGGAGGGCGACGGCGTAGATCGTCAGCGCCACAACCACGTTGACGGGATCCAGGATCCGGGTTCCCAGCACGGTGGGCAGGATGATGAACAGCGCGAGGGACGGGATTGTGTAGAGCAGCGAGGACGCCGTCAGGACCACGGAGCGGAGCCCGCGGCTCTGCCGGGCGAGCTGGGCCAGCGGGACGGCAATCAGCACGCCGAAAATCATCGGCAGGATGGCCAGGACGAGGTGCTGGCCGGCGAGGCTGTAGACCTGCGCGCTGTTGGCCAGGAACCACTCCATCAGAGCCCGCCCTGGCGGAGGTGGCGGTCCGACTCGATCACGGCGAGGACCTCTTCGGCGGTGATGACGCCAGCCACCCGGCCGTCCGCGTCCACGGCGACGCCGAGGCCGGAGGGCGAGGACAGCGCCGCATCGAGGGCGCGGCGGAGGGTGTCGCCCTTCCGGAAGAGCGATCCGCCGGGCACCGTCGCGGAGCCCATGCCCGGGCCCGACCAGCCAACCGGGCGCAGGTCATCGTCGACCACCAGCTGCCACTCGCCCGAGGCGCTGCCGTCGTGTGCGAGTTCGGCGGTGGTGATCGTCCGGGCCCGGTGCACGGTGACGCCGTCGGACGGGCTGAAGCCAAGGTGCCGGAAGCCGCGGTCCCGGCCCACGAAGGACGCCACGAAGTCGCTGGCCGGGGCGCGCAGGATTTCCTCCGGGGTGGCGTACTGCGCCAGTTTCCCGCCGAGGCCGAACACCGCCACCTTGTCGCCGAGCACGGTGGCCTCGTCAATGTCGTGAGTGACGAAGACAATGGTCTTGGCCAGGTCGCGCTGGAGCCGGAGGAGTTCCTGCTGCAGTTCGTCGCGGACCACGGGGTCCACGGCGCTGAACGGTTCATCCATGAGCAGCACGGGAGGGTCGGCGGCGAGCGCCCGGGCCACTCCCACGCGCTGCTGCTGTCCGCCGGACAGTTGGGAGGGGTACCGTTTGCCCAGCGCCGAGGCCAGCCCGACGACGTCGAGCAGCTCCTGCGCCCGCTTGCGCGCCTCCGCTTTGGACACCCCGTTGAGCCGCGGCACGGTGGCAATGTTGTCCAGCACGGAACGGTGCGGCATCAGCCCGGAGGACTGCATCACGTAGCCCATGGAGCGGCGCAGTTTCGCGGCCGGCACCGAGGTGACATCCTCGCCGCCCACGGTGATGGTTCCGGAGGTCGGTTCGACCATGCGGTTGATCATCCGCAGCGAGGTGGTCTTGCCGCAGCCCGAGGGACCGACGAACACCGTAATGGCGCCCTTGTCGATGGACATGGTCAGGTCATCCACCGCAGCCTGCCCGCTCTGGTACTGCTTGGTGACGCTCTGGAACTCGATCATGGCTTCAGCCATTTCCGGGCTTACCTAACTGTTGGCGGCAACATCGGACGGTCCAGCCAACTGATCATAGACACGCTGATTTTTGGCTGTAAAGAAGGTAGGACCCAGCCTAGCCAGCGCGACTGACAATGTCAGGGATATCGTCAAGGGCACTGTGGCTGACGTAGCAATTCGTAGGCCCGGCGGTTTTGGATGGGTGCCGCGCCGGAAAAGTTTCCGCCGCGGCCCCTTCCGTCTGCTTCGGGCAGTTCCCGCGCCACCCACCCATGCAACGCGGGGTCACTTCGCGCCCATTCCGGCGGGCCGGACGGGCGCGAAGTGACCCCGCGTTGCTGCTGGGCGCTCCGGCCGGGTCAGCGGGTCCGCCGGCCGCCCCCGCCTGCCCCGGCCCGGCCCTTCCGGCCGCGCTTCGCACCTTCGCTGGCTGCGGCCTCGTAGCTGTCCCTTTCCGCCGCGCGCTGGCTCTTCCCGGCCGCCGATATCGTCTGGTGCCACTCCCGGGCGTAGGCGCGGCTGGCGGCCGCGTCGTGCCGTCTGGCCAGTGCCGCGAGCTCGCGCTGGAGTTTCAGGTAGCTTTCCCAGCGCCGGTCATCGAGGGATCCGTCCGCGAGTGCGGACTGCACGGCGCAGCCGGGCTCCCGGCCGTGGGCGCAGTCGGAAAACCGGCACAACCTGAAGAGCTCCTCGAGATCGCCGAACATTTCCGCCATTCCGCCGCCGGCGTCGAACAGCCCGAAGCCGCGCACTCCGGGGGTATCCATCAGCACGGCGCCGCCGGGCAGGGGCACGAGTTCGCGCGAGGTGGTGGTGTGTTTGCCTCTGCCGTCGCCGGCGCGCACTGCCCCGGTTTCCTGGACCTCGACGCCGGCAAGGGCGTTGATGAGGGTGGATTTTCCAGCCCCGGAGGGACCCAGCAGTACGAGGGTGCCGCCGGGCGGGAGGTGGCCCAGCAGTTCGTCGAGGCCGTCGCCGTGTTCCGCGGAGGTGGTGACCACCGCGACGCCGGCGGCCTGCAGAATCACCTTGCCGACGACGTCGTCCGCCAGGTCGGCGAGGTCCGCCTTGGTGATGATGACAAGCGGGGTGGCTCCCGAGTCCCAGGCCGCAACGAGGGTGCGTTCGAGCCGGTTGTGGGTGAGCGGCCGGTCCACCGGGACAACGACGCCGACGATGTCCATGTTCGCGCCGAGGACCTGCGACTCCGAGGAGGCTTCGAAGGCGCGTTTGCGGCTCAGTTCCGAGTGCCGCGGCAGAATCCCGATGATGGCGGGCTCCCCCGCGGCGTTTGATCCCAGCCAGGCCCAGTCGCCGGTGGCGGGCGGCTCTCCGGTGCCGGGGTACGGCAGATGGAGGGTCGTGTCGTGCGAGGCGACGAGGACCAGATTGCGGTCCACGCGGATGACCCTGCCCGCGCCGGTGCCGCCGGGCAGGGGGTGGGCCGCGAAGCGTTCGGCCACTGCGGCGGTGAAGCCATAGCGTGCCGGACCCGCGGGAAGGTCGGTGGTGCTGGTAGGAGTGGCGCCGGATGCGCCCGGACGTGCAGAAGAAGCAGTCAACGAAAACCCTTTGATGGGGCCCCGGTGCACGTGCCGCACTGCCGGTGGAACCTGGCAGGGGTTGCGTCTAGTGGGTGCGAATGGCCGGGGCAGAAATGATGGGCTGGCTGGTGTGGGCGCGCAGCGCGCGCCGGACTGTTGCAGTCATCGTCTCCACCTCCCCGTATCGCCGCCGGCTGTTCTGCCGCTTTCCTGGACCCGATGTTGCCGGGTGCCTGCCCGCCGGGACATCCCGGCGGCTTTCTTAGAATAAACCGGGGGCGCCCGGCCTGGCTAGGTGCCTGCCGGGAGAGCTTTGCTGCCGGGAATGTTTGCGGTCAGGAAAGTCTGCCGTCCAGGGGCCGCTCACGGTAGAGCCGGAGCGCCGCGTCGACGAGCGACACTTTGTTCAACCCTGCGACGTCGCCGAGCGGGATCCAGGCCGCATGCGTGGTGCTGCCGTCGACCTCGTGCCGCAGTTCGCCGCCGGTGATGGCCGCTTCATAGATGAGCCGGAGGGACTGGAAGTCCCGCTCGCCGCCGTCGATCCGGATCTCGGCGGGCCAGTGCCCGACGTCGATCCCCAGCATGGCGCCGACCTCCGCGTGGTAGCCGGTTTCCTCGTAGATCTCCCGGCGGCAGCCGTCGACGGGGTGCTCGCCCAGGTCCAGGCCGCCGCCCGGCAGGGTCCAGCCTTCCTTGCCGCCCTGCTTCCAGTACGCCAGCAGGATGGCGCCGTCGCGGATAATGACCGCGTACGCCGCGGGGCGGGTGTCGAAGTTCAGGCTCATCCCTCCAGCGTAGTTGCCCGGCGGCGCGGCAGCCCGCCGGCGAGCGCTGCCGGCCCGCGCAGCAGCCTGCCGGGCGGGGTCAGCCCTGTTCGGCCACGAGCTGGAGCACGCCAAAGACAGGGTCCTGCTCCAGGACTCGGACGTCCGTGACCCCCGCGGCGGCGAGCGCGGTGCGGAAGGATTCCTGCAGCCGCGGGACGTGCATGCCCAGGCCGCCGCCCAGGATCACCGGGCCGTCGATCCCGAGCTGCCGGACCGTCTGCAGGGCCAGGGCTGCCAGGTCCCGTCCGGCCTGGTCCACGAGTTCCTGGCTGGCGGCGTGGCCGGCGGTGGCGGCTTCGACCACGAGCCGGGCCCGCTCGGCCCAGTACCGGCGCCCGGTGTCCGCCGAATGGAAGAGCGCGATCAGTTTGTTGGGGTCATCCACAGCGCAGGAGGCCAGCAGGGCCGTGGTCAGGTCGTCCGGTTCCAGGCCCTGGTTCATCCGGCGCAGGCTGTGGCGGACCGCTTCGCGGCCCAGCCAGTATCCGCTGCCCTCGTCGCCCAGCAGGTATCCCCAGCCCCCGGCGCGGGCTTCCGCTCCCCCGCTGTTCCTGCCCCAGGCAGCCGAGCCGGTTCCGCCGATGACGGCGACGCCCGTGCTCGCACCGCCGGCCGCCAGCAGGAGCCTCGAATCGTGGACCACGGTGATCCGGGCGCCCGGCACATGCGGGGAGATCAGCGCGGCGAGCGCCGCGGCGTCGGCATCGGTATCGATACCGCCGGCCCCCGCATAGACCTGGGCAACGGTGCCGCCGCCAATCAGGGCAAAGAGTTCCGCGAGATGGCGGGCCGCTTCCTCGCGGCTGACGTTCTGCACGTTCGAGCTGCCGACCGACTCGTCGGCCGCGGCCCGGCCGCCATCGAAGCGGACTCCGCGGGTTTTGGTCCCGCCGATGTCCAGGCCGATCACGGCACCGGCCGCGGTGGTTGAAGCGGTGGTGGAAGAAAGGTCGGAGGCCGCCGCCGGCGGGATGTCAGAATGGGTCACCAGACCAGCCTACTGAATCGTCTCCAGGAGTGACCCATGCCGCACGCCCTCTTCGGCACCCGCATCATCGCCGCCCCGATGGCCGGCGGGACATCGACGCCCGGCTTCGTGAAGGCCGTGCACGACGCCGGCGGCCTGGGCTTCCTCGCCGCAGGATACAAAAGCGTTGAGGCCATGCAGGCAGAGATCCGCAGCGCCCGTGACTCGGGGGCACGCTTCGGCCTGAACCTCTTCGTCCCCGATCCCGCCCAGCTGCCACCGTCAGCGGCCGTCCAGGCGCAGCTTGAGGAGTACCGCGGCCGGCTGCGGACGGATGCCCTGCGGTACGGCGTGGAGATCCCGCCACTGCGGCTCGACGACGATGACCACTGGGAGGGCAAGGTCGAGGCGCTGCTGGCCGATCCGGTGGAACTGGTCAGCTTCGCCTTCGGGCTGCCGGGTGCCAATGTGGTGCGCGCGCTCCAGCGGGCAGGTTCCGCGGTGCTGGCCACTGTCACCACGGATGCCGAAGCGCTTGAGGCCGCCGGGCAGGGCGTGGATGCGCTGGTGGTGCAGCATGCAAGCGCCGGCGGCCACAGTGCGGCGTTCCAGCCGCGCCCCGTCGGGCCGGATGGCTGGCAGGTCGGCGGGCCAGACGGCGGCCCCGCTGATAGCCGGACGGGCACGACGGCGGAGCTGCTCGCCCGGGTGCGGTCCGCCGTCGGGCTCCCGCTTGTTGCCGCCGGCGGGGTGATGGACCGGGCGGGGCTGGACGAGGTGCTGGCCGCGGGGGCCCAGGCAGCCCAGCTGGGCACGGCATTTCTCCGCACGGACGAGAGCGGCGCCAGGCAGCTGCATAAGGACGCGCTCGCCAGCCCGCGTTTCACGCGAACGCTGCTGACGAGGGCTTTCACCGGACGGCTGGCGCGGGCGCTGGTCAACGAGTTTGTCCGTGACCACCCCGACGCGCCGGAGGCCTATCCCGCGGTGCACCACCTCACCGCTCCGCTGCGTGCTGCTGCGGCCGCCGCCGGGGATGCCGAGCGGCTGAACCTGTGGGCCGGGACGGGCTGGCAGCGGGCACGGACCGGTTCCGTGGCGGAGGTCATGGCGGAGCTGCAGGACTGACGGCCTGCCCACGCCCTCCCGCCCACGACCTCAACCTGCTAGTCCCGGGCGTCCACCGGCCCTCCGCCGACCGTCCCCGCGAGTTCGCCGGAGCAGGCCGAAATCGCGGGAAAACTTCCGGCGATTTGGGTCGGCTGCGGCGAACTCGTGCCGCGGGCTGGAGGCTGGGAGCTGGGGCCGCGGGGGGCTGGGGCCGGAGGCTGGCTCAGGTGCCGGAGCGGCCGCGGACGAAGCCGGCCAGGAGTGCCGGGCCTTCGCTGAGCACCAGCTCCCGGAACAACCGCACCGGATCCGGCTCCTCGTCCGGTCCCCCGCGCCGTTCCCGCCAGGCCAGGCCGATCTCCCGGAAAGCAAGGACTGAATCCAGGGAGAGCTCCACCCAGCCGAGGTCTCCGGACTGCGCGCGCGTGTGGTGGCCGGGGGCCAGCTCGCCGGGCGGGAGGATGCTCACCCCGAGTCCTGCCGAGACGAGCCCCCTGGCAGTGTGGGAGTCCTGGCTCTCGAACGCGATGCGGGGCCGGAAACCCGCTTCCCGGAACAATGCATCAGTCAGCGAGCGCATGCCGTAGCCGGGGCCCATCGCCACGAACGGGTCATGCCGGATCTCCGCCAGCCGGGCGCGGCGCCGCCCGGCCAGGGGATGCCGGTGGTGGACGACGAGCCGCAGCGGTTCCCGGTACAGGGCGGCCGAGGAGATCAGCCGGCTCGGCGCCGCGATGGGTGCGGTCAGGGCCAGATCCGCGTCGCCGGCGGCCAGCTCGGCCAGGCAGCCGTCCCGGGCGCCCTGGCTCAGGTCGAAGGCCGGCTGGGGATGCCGACGGCGGAAGGCGCTGATCAGCAGCGGGAGCATCGCCTCGCCGAAGGTGTGCTGGAAGGACACCGCGATCCGGCCCCGCACCACTTCCGATTCGTGCCGGACCAGGTCAAGTCCGGCCTGGAATTCGCCCAGCGCGGCCTCGATGTGGGGCAGGAGTGCCTTGGCGGCGGGAGTCAGCCGCACGCCGCGGCCGTCCCGGATCAGCAGTTCCGTCCCGATGATGCTGCTGGCCCGGGCGATTCCGCGGCTGACCGTCGACTGGGGCAGCCCCAGCACCTCGGCGGTCTCCGTGATGTGCTCGGTGCGCCCGAGCTCGGCCAGCAGTGGCAGCAGCGGAAGCAGTTGGACCAACTGCCTGTGCTCCACGTCCATGGCCCACCCCTCGAATCGTTCCGTATTTGCTATTGATTCTATGTGAATGATGCATTGGAAGCATGCCTTGGCTGAGCCTATTCTGGGGAGATGCCACGTCTGCCGCTGCTCCGCCGCCCCGATGCCGCCGGCCAGGTCCCGCAGGATCCCGCGCCCCGCCGGCATGCCGCCGCCGGCCAGGTCCCGCAGGATGCGTGGCCGGGGCATCCGAAGGGGTCCACGGCCTACCGGAAGATTCTCGCCGGGCTGGCGTTCGCGGGCGTCGCCACCTTTGCCCAGCTGTACTCCACCCAGGCGGTGCTGCCGATGATGGCAGCGGATCTGCAGGTTACGGCGGCCGAGGCGGCACTCACGATCTCGCTGGCCACCGTCGGGCTGGCGGCGACGGTGCTTCCGTGGTCCTTCCTGGCCGACCGGATCGGCCGGGTCCGGGCGATGATGTGGGGCATCTCGGCCGCCACGGTGCTGGGACTGCTGGTCCCGCTCGCCTCCAGCTTCCCCATGCTGCTGGGCCTGCGGATGCTCGAAGGTGCGGCGCTGGGCGGCATCCCCGCCATCGCCATTGCCTACCTCAATGAGGAGGTCAACAAGGCCCACGCCGCAATGGCGGCCGGAACCTACGTCGCCGGCACCACCCTGGGCGGACTCGCCGGCCGCCTGCTCGCGGGCTTTGTCGGCGAACTCTGGGGCTGGCGGGCCGCGGCCCTGGCCGTCTCGATCCTGGCCGCCGCGGCAGCGGCCCTGTTCGTAGTTCTGGTGCCGCAGGCCAGGGGCTTCACGGCCGCGGCTGCCAGCGGCTTCCGCGGGGCGCTCCGAACCCTGACGGGCCACGGGCGGAATCCGCGGCTGCTGGCGCTCTATGTCCAGGCCTTCCTGCTGATGGGCGGCTTCGTGGCCGTCTACAACTACCTGGGCTTCCGGCTCTCCGGCGAACCGTTCAGCCTGCCGGCCACCATCATCAGCCTGATCTTTCTGGCGTACCTCTCCGGAACGGTGTCGTCCCGCTGGGCCGGCGGACTGACGGAGCGCTTCGGGCGGCGCACGGTGCTGATCGCCGGAACCGTCCTGATGGTGGCGGGTCTGGCCCTGACGCTGACGCAACTGCTGGCGCTCATCATGGCGGGCCTGCTGCTGTTCACCGCGGGCTTTTTTGCCGCGCACAGCGTCGGCGCAGGCTGGACCGGGGTGATCGCCACGACCGGGCGGGCCCAGGCGGCCTCGCTCTACAACCTCGCCTACTACCTCGGATCCAGCGTCATCGGCTGGGCCGGCGGCCTGGTCTTCCAGTCGCTTGGCTGGACGGCCCTGGCCCTGACCGTGATCGGACTTGCCTGCACGACGGCGGTGATCACCGCCGTCGTGCATCCCAGCCGGGCGGCTCAGGCTCCGGCCGGCGGCACTACCGGGTAGCTTCGATGGCCTGCACCAGGTCGGCCACAATGTCGGACGCGTCCTCCAGGCCCACCGACACGCGCAGCAGGCTGGCGTGCGGCTTGGCGTCCGCGGCGACGGGCCGGTGGGTCAACCCGGCAGGGTGCTGGATCAGGGTGTCGATGCCGCCGAGCGAGACCGCGTGCGTGATCATGCCGACGGCGGCGGGGATCCGTTCGGCGTGCTCGGCACTGCCCACCTCAAAGGCGATCAGCGAACCGGGGCCGGCCATTTGCGTCCCGATCAGCCCCTGCGGATCGCACTCCGGCAGCCCCGGATAAAAGACGCGCCGGACGAGCCCGTGCCCGGCCAGGGCGGCGGCGACCTTCTGTGCGCTGGCCTGCTGTGCGCGGACCCGGACCGGCAGCGTGGCCAGGCCGCGGTGCAGCAGGTACGCGGGCCAGGGCGTGAGGATGCCGCCGGTGACGGCCCGGATCTGGCGCAGCCGTGTGGTCCACTCGGGAGCGGCGGCCACCACGCCGCCCATGGCGTCGCCGTGTCCGCCGAGGAACTTCGTGGCGCTGTGCAGCACCATGGCGGCGCCGTGCCCGAAGGGGCGCTGGAGGATCGGGCTGGCGAAGGTGTTGTCGACCAGGAGCGGGACACCGTCCGCGGCCGCGGCCACGCGGGCGATGTCGACGAGCTCCAGGCTCGGATTGGCCGGCGTCTCGAGGATCACCAGGCCGGTGTCGGGCCGTAGCGCGCCGCGGACACCGTCCGGGGTTGTGAACGTGACGTCGTTGCCGAGCACTCCCGAGGCCAGCAGGTAGTCGCTTCCGCCGTACAGCGGCCGCACCGCCACCACATGCTTCTTTCCGCCGGCGACGACGGCGAGCAGCACCGCGCTGAGCGCCGCCATGCCGGTGGCGAACGCCACGGCCTCCGGGGTGTCCTCGAGGACTGCGACGCCCTCCTCGAACCGTGCCACGGTGGGATTCCAGAGCCGCTGGTAAACGGTGCTTTGGCCTTCCATATGGGTGCCGCCGGTGGCCATGTGCTCGTAGGCAAGGCCCCCGTCGTGCACGGAGGGCAGCGGCGCGGTGGTGGAAAGATCGATCGGTACTGCGTGCACGCCCAGTTCAGTGAGGCCGTTCCGGCCGGCGTGGACAGCCAGCGAGTCTTGAGAAAGCACCCTTGCTCCTTATGAATATTCACCGTTGAATTCCGCAAGTATCTGGCAATAATTCGGGGTTTTACAGGGCCTGCGAATGGAAATGCCGGAATGCGCCGTTTATGATGAACTGACAACACTTCAAGGAGGATCCGTGAGTAGCAGTGCGAAGAATCTTCGGCCGGGAACGGGGGCCGGCGAGCCGCTGGACGCCGTCGACGAGCGCCTGCTCGCCGCTCTCGTTGCCGATGCCCGGATCTCCAACAAGCAGCTGGCCGAGCTGGTCGGCATCGCGCCGTCCACCGCCCTGATGCGCACCCGGGCTCTTTCGGAGCGCGGGATCATCCAGGGCTTCGAGGCGAAGCTGAGCCTGTCCGCGATCGGCCGCTCCGTGCAGGCCCTCATCGCCGTCAGGCTCCGCGCCCACGACCGCGAGCAGATCGACCGCTTCACGGCGCGGGTCCCGAAGCTCCCGGCCGTCCTTTCCACCTTCCATACCTCGGGTTCGGTGGACTACCTGCTGCACATCGCCGTCGCCACCACCGAGGACCTCCGCGACTGGGTGCTCGACAATCTGGCCACCGACCCGGTGGTGGGCCACACCGAGACGACCCTCGTGTTTGACCACATCCAGGGCAACCAGGGCCCGCTGCCCGATTAGGGACGGCGCCGCCGCCGTCCGGGCGCGCCGCCCGGCCCCGACGACGTCGTCGTCCAGCCTCGCCGGGGGACGTCAGGCGTGCCGCAGCGCCCCGCGCAGCGTGATGGCGGCGAGGGTGACCGCGGCGATGGAACACAGCACCACGAAGCCGGCGACCGCCGCCTGCAGGCCAACAACCCCGGCGGCGAGCCCCAGCCCGATGACGGGAAAGGCGCTGCCGAGGTACGTGATGACGTAGACGGTGCTGATGATCTGGGCGTGGCGTGAGGCCTCGACCTTTCCGGCCACATCGTTGAAGACCGTCCGGAAGGACACACCCTGTCCGAATCCGGCGGTGATGCTCGCGAGGATCAGCAGCCAGGGGCTGTTCCAGGCGGCGGCCGCCGCGATCAGCAGCACGGACCCGGCCAGCATGCCCAGCCCGACCGGCACCACGAAGCGTCCCCGCACGGCCACCAGCTGGCTGAGCGCGGAGGAGCCGAGCGTCAGTCCCGCCAGCAGCCCGATCAGGGGCCGCGAATCGGCGTGGACGATCTGGGCGAAATAGCCGGGCGCCAGGGACAGGCAGAAGCCGAACACAGTGAAGCTGAGGAACCCCACCGCGGACGCCAGCCAGAAGGCACCGCGTGCCTCACTGGACACCGACGGCCGGCGCGGCGCCAGCACACTCAGCGGCTGGGGCCCCGAAACCGAGGTGATGGCCGGCCTGGCCTTGAGCAGGTACAGCGGGACCAGGAGCGCGGCCAGGACCAGCGAATGCAGGTAGTACGGCGTGGAGGTGGGCCCCGGCAGCAGCGAGAGCACTCCCCCGATCGCCGGACCGGCCGCCACTCCGCCGGCAGAGGCCAGCAGGGTAAACCGTGAGGCCCACTCGGGACGGCTGGGCAGCAACTCCCGCAGGGCCGCCGAACTGGCGCCCGTGGCGAGAGCGACGGCGATGCCCTGCAGGGCACGGCCGGCGCACAGTGCGAACAGGCTGTCCGCCGTGGCAAAGACGGAGCCGCCGGCGAGGCCCACGAGCACCGCGAGGACCAGGGCGGCCCGGCGGCCGATGTGGTCCGACCAGTGGCCGGCCAGGATCAGGGTGGCCACCAGCGCCAGGACATAGGCGGAGAAGGCCACGGTCACGCCGAGCGCGGTGATGCCGAGCTTGGCCTGCAGCAGCGGGTAGAGCGGTGTGGCGAGATTCGCGCCGACCAGCAGCGTGAAGATCACGACGCCGGCCATCACCAGCCGTGCGGTGGTCGAAGCATCCCAGCCCCAGCGCTCTGCCGTGGCCGGGCGCATGCGGAGTTCGCTGAAGACAGTCATGTCCGTGCCCTTGCGTGGAAGCGGGCCGCGTATTCCCTGTGGTGGGGGAACCGCCGTCCCGTGAAAATTTGGATACCTAAAGACTGCGGCACTACTGATCGCTAAGGCTGAAAATTATGCGAAAATTGATCAAAACAGTCAATCAGGCATGACCTGAATGAACCGGAGTGATGATTTGAACAGCCTGGACCCCACCGACCTGAAGATCCTGCTGGAACTGATCCGGGATCCACGGATCCAGATCGGCGAGCTCAGCGAAACACTGGGGATCGCACGCAACACCGCGCAGTCCCGGGTGCGCCGCATGCAGCGTTCCGGTCTGCTGCACGACGGCGGCCGCGAAATCGACCTGGAAGCGGTGGGGTACGACGTCGTCGCCTTCGTCACGATCGAGGTCAACCACCGGGAACTCGACGGCGTGGTGGGCGCCCTGCGCCTGATCGCACAGGTCCTGGAAGTCCACGAGATCTCCGGACGCGGCGATGTGTGGTGCCGCGTGGTGGCCACCGACACGCACAACCTGCAGGCCGCCCTGCGCTCCATCCTCCGGATCAGGGGCGTCATCCGGACCGAGACCGTCCTCGCCCTGCACACGCACATCCAGTACCGCACCGAACCGCTGATCAGCCGGCTGGCCCAGGAAAGCTCACTGGCCGCCGCCCGCCCGCAAAAGGCTGGATAATGACCCGGTGACTATCATCGATAACGCCGTCTACGTTGACGGCGCCCGCAGTGCCGAGCCGCAGAGCCTCGAGCAGACCTTTGAGACCCTGAACCGGAACGGCGGGATGGCGTGGATCGGCCTCTACCGGCCGACCCAGGCGGAGATGGCCGCCGTCGCGGCGGAGTTCGGGCTGCACAGCCTCGCCGTGGAGGACGCCATTTCGGCCCACCAGCGGCCCAAACTCGAACGCTACGACGACATCCTCTTCACCGTGTTGCGGCCCGCGCGGTACCTGGACGCGTCGGAAACCGTGGAATTCGGCGAACTCCACGTTTTCACCGGCAAGGATTTTGTCGTCACCGTCCGGCACGCCGAAACCGGCGGCGTGGCCCAGGTGCGCCGGAAGCTGGAGCGGCGCCCCGACCTCCTGTGCCACGGTCCGGAGGCGGTGCTCTACGCCCTGATGGACCAGGTTGTCGACGACTACGTCCCTGTCGTTGCGGGACTGGAGAATGACATCGACGAGATCGAGGACCAGCTGTTCAGCGGCGATTCCACCGTTTCAAGGCGGATCTACGAACTGGCCCGCGAGGTCATCCAGTTCCAGCGCGCCATCCACCCGCTCCCCGCCATGATGCAGCTTCTCCGGCGCGGCTTCGAAAAGTACGGGGTGGACTCCGAGCTCCAGCACAACCTCCGCGACGTCGAGGACCATGTGGAGCGGCTGATCTCCCGCGCCGATTCCTTCCGGGACCTCCTGCAGAACGCCCTGACCCTCGACGGCACGCTGACGGCCAACCGCCAGAACGAGGCCAGCGCCGAGCAGAACGAGCAGGTCAAGAAAATCTCATCCTGGGCGGCCATTTTCTTCGCACCGTCCTTTGTCGCCGGCGTCTACGGGATGAACTTTGACCGGATGCCCGAACTGCAATGGACCTTCGGCTATCCGATGGCCATCGCGCTGATGGCCGCCACCGCGACGCTGATGTACGCCATCTTCAAGAAGAAGGGCTGGCTCTAGCGGGGGCCCACCCCGGGTCCGGAGCCCCTGCCCGCCGGCAGCAGGGCCGGGAACACCGGCGTGTAGTCTGGCGTCATGAGCGCGCGGCGGGACCGGTTCCGGGACATCGTGGAGACCCTCACGAGGCATGGGCTGGGCTTCGCACTGGGGAATCTCGGGCTGGACCGGCTCCGGCCGGCCGACGCGACGCTGGGGCAGCACCGGCTTCCGCCGCGGGGCGTGAGCCTGCCGGTGCGCGTCCGGCTGGCCCTGGAGGACCTGGGCGCGGTCTACATCAAGTTCGGCCAGATCGTGTCCACCCGGACCGATGTGCTGCCGCCGGAGTATGCCACCGAGCTCGCGAAGCTCCAGGACAACTCCCCGCCCATTACGGCCGCCGAAGTCCGCGCTGTCATCGCCGAGGAACTCGGTGCCGCGGCGGACCGGCTGCTCGATTCACTGGAGGACGCTCCCCTCGCCACCGGGTCCATCGGCCAGGTCCACTGCGGCCGGATCGCGCCGGACTCGGAGGACATCGACTCTGGCCTGCCCGGCGACCCGGCCGGCGGCAGCCGGCTTGTCGACGTCGTGGTCAAAGTCCGGCGGCCCGGCGTGGTGGCCCAGATCAATGAGGATCTGGAGATCATGTCCGAGCTGGCCAAACGGGCGGAGCGGGCCTCCATCAGGGCCGCGGGCCTCCATCTGGCGGCCCTCGTGGATGAGTTCTCCCAGACCCTGCGCGCCGAACTGGACTACGTGCAGGAAGCCCGGAACGCGGAGCAGTTCGCCGCGAACTTCGCGGGCGATCTCCGCGTCCACATCCCCCGGGTCTTCTGGGACACCACCACCTCCCGGGTCCTCACGCTGGAGCGTATCCGCGGCATCAAAGTCAATGACGCCGCCGCGCTGCGGGAAGCCGGGATCGACGCCGGGCAGCTGGCCCGGGAGGCCTGCAGCGTCCTGCTCAAGATGGTGTTCGAGGACGGATTTTTCCACGCCGACCCGCATCCGGGAAACTTCTTCGTCGAAGACGACGGGCGCCTTGGCATCATCGACTTCGGCATGGTCGGCCACATCAGCGAGTCCACGCGCAACCAGCTGGTCCGGATGCTCCAGGCGGTCGTGGAACAGGACGCCGCCCGGCTCACCACGGCGCTGGTGCGCATGTGCGGGGCGCAGGCGAACGGCGGCTTTGGCGAGCTGCAAACGGCTTTGGGCCGTCTCGTGGACCGCTACGCCGGGCGGCCGCTTGCGGAGATTCCGATCGTGGCGGTACTGACGGAACTGGCGGCCCTGCTGCGCCAGCACCGGCTGCGGCTGCCGCGGGAAACAGCCCTGATGCTGAAGATGCTGGTGATGGCGGACGGCCTGGGCAAACAGCTGGATCCCGGATTTGAGCTGACCACCCAGCTGGGCCCCTTCACGCGAGAAATCATCCTCGGCTCGCTGTCCCCCGAGGCCCTCGCGGACCGGCTGAAAAAGCTCGGCCGGGAGGCCCTGCGCCTCGGGACGGACGCGCCGGACATTATCCGCCGGCTGGTGGATGTCCTGGAACGAGGTGGCATCGACGTCCATTTCCGGGTCGATGAACTGGACCGGCTCATGGACAAGGCCGACAAGACCGGGAACCGGATCGTCGCCGGACTTATCACCGCCGCCCTGATCAACGCCGTCGGGGATCTGGTGTCGGTCCAGCCCGACCGCTGGCGGAACTGGCCGAAGACCCTCTTTACCGCCGGGCTCGGCGGCGTCGGCGCCCTCGGGGCCTATCTGGCCCTGACCTCGCGGAACCGGAAGTAGCCGGACCCGACGAAGTCCGAATTGGAAGTCGGCGTCGGGATTGGCAGCCGGGACTGTCAGCGTCGCTGCCGTGCCTGCGCGAGCAGCCGGCTGAACGCGAGGACAAACACCGCCTCGATCAGCACCATGAGCCCGAGCAGCAGCCACTGGCCTTCACCGATGAAGACAACCGCCCCGATCACCACCAAGATGGTTCCCAGGGTCAGGGCATACACGGCGAAGCCGACGGCCACCTTCGCGCTGCGGACGCCCGTGCGGAAGCCGAAGCCCACAGGTTCACCCCCGGGGTAGCCGCCCACGCGGTCGGGTCCGGCGGGCTTGAGCCTGTCGAATTCGTCCCACGGGTCGCGGTCCTGATCCTGTTCGGTCATGGTTCTATTATCCCGCGGCGACGGCCGTATGCGCGGGGCTGGTTGCCTTAGGCGGCGCGGACGTCGATTTCGCCCGGCGCCGCGCCGTCAGCGCCGAATACCAGATGGCGGTTGGCGATTTTTTCGCTGAAGAACCGGTCGTGGCTGACCACGACGACCGCCCCGGGGAAGTGCACGAGCGCGCGTTCCATCACCTGGGTGCTGGACATGTCCAGGTGGTTGGTCGGCTCGTCCAGCAGCAGCACCGAGGCGCCGGACAGGAGGCACTGCGCCATGGCGACGCGTGCCTTCTGCCCGCCGGAGAGGTTTCCGATTTTCTGCTTGAGGTCCGCCTCGGAGAACTGGAACATCGCAAGGAAACGGTTGACGGACTTCTTCGTGGCGCTGAACGCCAGGCTGTCAGGCAACGCGTTGACCGCGTGGGACACCGTGTCGGCATCGTCGAGGTCTTCCAGCATCTGGTTGTAGGAGACGAAGCCCGGCCCCTTGGCCCAGGCCACCTCACCGGAATCCGCCCGCTCTTCGCCGGTCAGCACCTTCAGGAGAGTGGACTTGCCGCTGCCGTTGGAGCCGAGGACCACGATCCGGTTGCCCCGGCGGATCTCGAAGGACAGATCGTCGAACAGCAGCTTCTCGCCGTAGGACTTGCCCAGTCCTTCCACCCGGCACAGGACATCCTTGACGTGCAGCCCGCCGTAGATCTCGGTGACGATCTGGTCCACGGGCCGGGGTGTGCGGGACTTCTTGATCTTGGCCAGCTGGTTCCCCAGCCCGCTGCTGGCAGCCTTGGCCGCCTCGCGGCGGTCGGAGATCCCCTCAGCTTCAAAGGCCAGGAGTTCCGATTCGTGCACGAACTGCTGCTCCAGGGTCTTGAGGCGGAACTGTTTCTGCACGACGTACTCGCCGAAGTTGCCGGGGTATTCGTGCAGGTGGAAGTTTTCCACCTCGATGATCCGGGTGACGACGGCGTCGAGGAACTTCCGGTCGTGCGAGACGATGATCGCTGCGCCCTTGAAGTCCCGGAACCAGCTTTCGAGCCATTCGACGCCGGCGACGTCCAGGAAGTTGGTGGGCTCGTCGAGCAGCAGAACGTCCGGGCCTTCGAGCAGGATCTTGGCCAGGGCCGCACGGTTGCGCCAGCCGCCGGACAGCTCATCGATCGCGCAGCAGCGGTGGGCCTCGTCGAAGCCCAGTGTGGTCAGGACGGTGTCGATGCGCCGCGGGTAGTCCCAGCCGTCGAGCCGTTCCATGTCCTCGAAGAGCTCGGCCTGGCGGCTGATGAGACGGTCGAGTTCGGCGTCCGCCGGGCCGGCTGCGATGGAGGCGTCGATGGCGGCCAGTTCGGCCTCGACCGCCTTGATCCCGGAAAACAGGGCATCGAGCACGTCGAGAATGGTGGCGTCCCCGTTGAGTTCGGAGAACTGGGAGAAGTAGCCCACCTTGGTGCCCAGTTCCAGGGTGACCGTGCCGGTATCCGGTGTCACCTGGTCGAGGACCAGTTTGAGGATGGTGGTCTTGCCGGAGCCGTTCTTGCCGATCAGGCCCACGCGGTCGCCGGCCTCGAGGCGGAAGAACGCCTCCCGGAGAATCTGGGTGTTGTCGAAGCGCACGCTGACGTCTTGCAGCCGGATCAGGCTCATGGGTGTTTCTCTTTCGATTTCAGGTCTGAACGGGATGGGCGCGCGGCGGAGCGTGGCACTAACGGACTGCGAGCCGCCACAGCGAGGTGACCTCGGCCGAGCGGGCACGGAACAGAGGATCGTTGCGGTCCGATGCCTTGGGATGGGTGGGCTTGGTGTCGAGCCGTTCGAGCACTTTCAGTCCGGCCGCCTCTATGGCGTCCTGGAGCTCGGCACGGGACCGCAGGCCCAGGTGCTCGGCCAGGTCGGAGAGGACGAGCCACCCCTCACCGCCGGGCTCCAGGTGGTCGGAGAGTTCGTCCAGGAAACGGAACAGCATCCGGCTGCCGGGATCGTAGACGGCATTGTCCAGGGATGAATGCGGGGTGGCCGGAATCCAGGGCGGGTTGCACACAATGAGCGGTGCTCGGCCGGGCGGGAACATGTCGGCCAGGATGGCCTCCGCACGGTCCTGGACGCCCAGGGTGCGGAAATTCTCACTGGCGCAGGCAATGGCTCGGGGTTCATTGTCTGTCGCCACGACGCGCTGGACCCCACGGCGGGCGAGCACGGCAGCGAGCACGCCGGTGCCGGTCCCGACGTCGAACGCCAGCGTGTCGGACGGCAGCGGCGCGGCGGCCACCAGGTCGACGTACTCGCTGCGGGTTGGGAAAAATGTGCCGTAGTGCGGATGGATCCGGCCCTGCAGGGCCTCGACGTGGACGCCGTTCTTCCGCCACTCGTGGGCACCGATTGCCCCGACAAGCTCATGGAGTGAGACAACCGACGGTTCGCTGATTTCGCCGTATGCCTCTGCGGCGGCCGCCTGGACGTCCGGCGCTCGCCGCAGGGGTACCACCGGGCCCGGATCGACTGGAATCAGCAGCAGGCCGAGGATGCGCGCCCGGTGCGAGCGGGACTGGCGGTGGCGGTAGAACTCATCAGCCTGCGTGTCAGCGGCCTTCTTTTTGCCGGCGCCCACCCGCCGGTCCAGGGCGTTGAGGATCTGCCGTGCATTGTGGAAGTCACCTTGCCAGAGCATCGCGATGCCCTGCGACGCCATCCGGTTCGCCTCATCGGCTGTCAGGGAATCGGTGACCACTTCGATGCGCGCCGGCGCGGGTCTTCCGTTGGCCGAGCGCCACCGAGCCGTCTTGCTGTGGCCGGCCTCGGTCCAGGCCACGACGGCCGTGTCAGCCACCGCAGCTGCCTGCGCGGGCTTGCGGGCGGGCGTCGGGGTTGCCAGCGGAGGGCCGGGAACGGCGGTAGTAATAGGAGTTCCAATCCCAGAGTCCGAGGTGCGGATCGGAGACTGACGTTTGCGGCGGGACTCCGCGACACCCCGGGATTCGGTCCAGGGTTTGGACGGTCGTCCGGTCACGAAACGCGCACGATATGGCGGATACTGCCATTCGACGTACCTTCTCAGGATACAGGCGGTCGCTGGCAGCCCTCCGCCATCGGGCCCGGGACCCGAACCCGGGACCCGGACACGCCCTGTTAGTGCGGAATGCGGCTGCGCACAATCTCACTGACGGCCTTGCCGTCAAAGCGTCCGGCGACCTTGGCGGTTACCGGCTTCATCACCGCGCCCAGCTGGCGCATGGTCAGTTCGGTTCCGTCGGCGGTGAGGGATCCGATGACCTCGTCGACGATTGCCTCCACTTCGGCTGCGGTGAGCGCCTTCGGCAGGTACGCCTCGATGATTTCGGCTTCGGCAATTTCCGCTGCGGCCCGCTCGGACTCCCCGGCCTCGGTGTAGATGCGGGCGGTATCGCGGCGTTTTGCGGCTTCCTTTTGCAGCAGGGATGTCACTTGGGCGTCGTCCAGCACGATCGGGGTTTTGCCGGACTTCTCACGGGTTTCGATTTCGCCCAGGACATTGCGCACCGTGGTGAGCGCGACCTTGTTGCGGTCCTTCATGTGGCCGACGACGTCGGCGTGCAGGCGTTCTTTCAGGGTGGTCATGATTCTCCTCGTCTCACTGGACAGGATATCGCTGTCAGAGGCCTCTGCGACCCGCCCAGAGCCCGTGCAGCAGCGGAACCACCGACGCGATCATCAGCACGCTGCCGAGCACCGTGTCGTCCGCTCGGACCACAGAACCTGCGATGAGCAGGGCGCCGAATATCAGTGCCGATGCCGATCGTTGCGCTGTGCGGTCAAGCCGTCCCACCTGCCGCTCGAGGCGCGGATTGGCAACCGACAGTGAACCGTCCTCGATGCGGGTGAGGAGCCCATCCAGGCGTTTCGGCAGACCCAGGGCCAGCCCGGCGGCATCGAGCGCCTGCCGGGCCACGTCCTGCACGATGTTGCCACGCTCGTCGCGGAGCAGCTGCGCCGCATAGGGCTCCACCGAGTCCCACAGATTGAACCGGGCGTCCAGCGAGCTGCTCACCCCCGATGTCAGGGACATCGCCCGGATGATGAGCAGGAAGTTCTCCGGCAACTGGAACGGCAACGAGCGAACCACGTCACCGAACTCCACCGCAAAATCACGGAACTCCCCGGGGTCCACCTCGCGAAGCTCGGCGAAGCCCATCCCGCCAAACCGGGCGAAGAGGTGCGTCATCGCCCGCTCAAGCTCGACTGTGTCGGCCGAGGGCACCAACACACCCACGTCACTGATCGCCGTCATCAACCCCTGGCCGTCCCGCGAGGCGGCCGCGATGAGCAGCTTCCGCAGGCCGGTGCGCGTGCTCGCCGGAACCTCGCCCATCATGCCGAAGTCGATAAACGTCAGCTTCCAGGGGCGCTCTGTGGACGAACCGGTACCCGGAGTGACAAAGATATTGCCGGGGTGAGGATCGGCGTGAAAAAAGCCGTTCGTGAACAGCTGGTCGAACATGACCGCGGCGAAAACCGGGGCAACCTGGGCCGGATCGATCCCAGCCGCGAGAAGCGCCTGCGAGTCCGTGATCTTGATCGCCGTGACATCTTCGAGCGTAAGCACGCGGCGGGTGCTCCGCTCCCATACGACGTCGGGCACGGCCACCCGGTCGTCGTCGGCGAAATCAGCAGCGAACCGCACCGAGTTCGCGGCCTCATGCAGGTAGTCGATCTCCTCACGACAGATCTGCGCGAACTCCTCGACGAGCGCAGCCATGTCGGCGCGATCGGATACCAGCCGCACGTGGCTGAGCCAGCCGCCCACTTTGCGCAGGGCCGCCAGATCGGTGTCGACAATGGCGTTGATGCCCGGCCGCTGTACCTTCAGCACCACGCGGTCGAGCCCGGTGTCGGCGGCATCGCCCGGTAGCAGCCTCGCCCGGTGCGCCTGCCCAAGGGACGCTGCTGCGATGGGCGTCTCCTCGACCGAGGCGAACAACTCATCCAGCGGCGCACCCAGTTCCGCCTCGGCAAGGGTCCGGATGGCGGAAAACGACACTGCGGGCACCTCGTCCTGCAGTCCCTCAAGTTCCTTGGTGATCTCGGGCGGAAGCACGTCGAGCCTGGAGGACAGGAACTGACCGACTTTGATCATGAGACCGCCAAGGTCCACCGCGAGCACATGAAAGCTCTGCGCGAAGCGCTGCATCCTTTTCGCCCTGGTGCGCTCAGCAATCCTGACCAGCCCGAGGCGAGGGAGGAACAGCTCAAACCACCAGGTCACCGCGAGATGCCGGGCGGCGAAGCGCAGGATCCGGCGGTAGCGGGCGCGGGTGTCCCCGGCGCCGGGTACCGGATCTGCCCGGTCCCGACGAACCGACGTCACCCCCGTCAGCCCTGGGCGAGGATCGCGTACAGGCGGCGGCGTGCGTCGTCGAGCACTGTCACGGCCTCCTGTACCTGTTCCCGCGTGCCGGTGCGGCCCACCTGGGCCGCGGCCTGCGCGAGCTCGACGCCCGCCTTGGGCAGGGCCCCGAAGCTGGTGCCTGACGCCGGGCCCGGTGACTCCCATGGCGCTGACGTGTCGGCCCCCGCTACGTCCTCCCGGCCTGCTTCCGTCAGTGAGAAGATCTTGCGGCCGTTGGATTCCTCAGCACTGATGAACCCCTCATCGGCCAGCAGCTGCAGCGTGGGGTAGACAGAGCCGGCGCTGGGCTTCCAGCTGCCACCGCTGCGCTCCTCGATTTCGCGGATGATCTGGTAGCCGTGCATGGGCCGCTCCGCGAGCAAGGCCAGCACCGCCGACCGCACCTCGCCTCGACCGGCGCGGGTGCCCGAGCGCTTCTCAAACCTGGAACGCAGCTCCTCGACGGCTTCCCATATGCCGTCGACGTTGTTGCCGCGGAATCCGCCTGCCGGGTGTGAATTACGCATCATGCCCTCCTCTG
>DASWAW010000109.1:0-15609 GCA_036390955.1 Arthrobacter sp. | reverse complement strand
CGGGGGTCCTGCAGGGTATCGTCACGCTGCACCTGGGCGTGTTCCATGGCAGGACCGCCGCTGCCGAACTGGTCTCCCGCGGCACGATCCGACGCATGCGCGCCGTGCTCGATGCCAGCCCCAGCGTCGTCGATCGTGCCTCCGCCCCGTTCCGCGTACGACCATGACGCCATATCGTACGCTCCCGTCTTCGGATCGTAGCCGGAGAACAGTCCGCCCAGATCCTCGGCGTCGCGGTAATCGGCATGAACCAGGGTAGCCGCGTTGGTGTACGCGCTCACGTACTCCTTGAACCACAGGTCGTGCGTGAGGACGTGGTTAATCAGCGCGCCCAGAAGCACAACGTCAGAGCCGGCCCGGATGGGAATGTGCTTGTCCGCGACGGCCGAGGTGCGCGTGAACCTGGGATCGACGTGGATGACCTTCGCTCCGCGGGCCTTGGCCTCCGCAACCCACTGAAATCCCACAGGATGGCATTCGGCCATATTGGAGCCCTGGATGATGATGCAGTCGGCGTTGGCCATGTCTTGCAGTGATTGCGTTGCACCACCGCGTCCAAACGAGGCTCCCAAACTGGGAACCGTGGAAGAGTGTCAAATACGTGCTTGGTTCTCGATCTGCACTGCTCCGGCAGCCGTGAAGAGTTTCTTGATCAGGTAGTTCTCTTCGTTGTCCAGGGTTGCCCCGCCCAGGGAGGCTATGCCCATCGTGCGGCGAAGCAGCCGGCCTTCTGCGTCTTCCTGCTGCCATGTCCTGCGGCGGGAAGCGACGAAGCGGTCCGCCACCATGTCGATGGCAGTTTCGAGATCCAAATGCTGCCACTGGGTGGAGCGTGGCGCACGGTAGAGCACTTCGGTCTGCCTGCCCGGCGAGTTGACCAACTGCTCGCTGGCAGAGCCCTTGGGGCACAAGCGGCCACGGGAAATAGGCGAATCGGGATCGCCTTCGATCTGAACGACCTTTTCGTCCTTGACGTAGACCCGCTGTCCACAGCCCACGGCACAATACGGGCACACGCTCTGCACGACTCGGTCTGCGGTGGCCGTCCGCGGCGTGAGCTCCCTCGTACTCGGGGAGGTTACCGCCGGGCCGCGGCCCAGCAGGTCGCCCGTACTGAACTGCCGGACGACCGGCCACTGAAGAAAACTGCGCCGAGCCATGGCAGGAGATTACACAATCCGGGGCGCCAGCGACAGGGTGTCGATGAAACTCATCATGCAATGCCCGCGACATGTGTGCGGCCAACGCGCCGGAGGGCGGTGGCGAGGTAAAGTCTCGTTTTGTGGCGGCCGGGGGGCTGGCCACGGCTCTGTAGCGTCGAGGCAGCGGAACCGGTGACGGCATGTCCGCTGAATCGGGAAAGCGGGGGAGAAACGCTGTGTTGATACGTCCTTTGACTACCGCCCGGACACGCCGCCGGGAAAGGACGCTTCCATCTGACATGAGAGCCCGGCAGGCGCCGGACAATTCATTCCAAGAAAATTCCGTCAAAGGAGATCACCATGACAACCGTTGCAGTAATGGGTGCAGGTGCGCTCGGAGCGGCCATGGCTACCCGCTTAGCCGAAGGTGGGTTTGACGTTTGTTTGTGGAACCGCACCACGGCCCGGGCTGAAGAGGTCGCTGCTGAGTCGGCCAGAGTGCTGGCGGCCGGAACCATCGCGGTGGCCGTCGCGGACGCGGACGTGGTGCTGACCGTGCTCCGCGACGGACCGGCCGTGGCCGCCGTAGCCGAAGAGATGCTACCGGCCATGAGCTCCAACGCCGTCTGGGTTCAGGTCAGCACCGTCGGGCCGGTCGACGCACATAAGCTGCGCGACACAGCGGCCAGCCACGGCATCACCTTCCTCGATGCGCCGGTTTCGGGAAGCACCCCCCAAGCCCGGCAAGGGGCGCTGCTCTGGCTGGTTTCCGGCCAGGACGCCGCCGTGGACGTTGCCCGCCCGGTCCTGAAGGTCCTCGGCAAGGAAATTAACGTTGTCGGGGCCGGGCTGGAGGCCAGCGCCCTCAAACTGGCCGTGAACACATGGCTGGCGGCATCCACTGTCGCGACCGCCGACGTACTAAGAGTGTGCGAAGCCTTGGAAGTCCCCCACGAGACCCTGGTGAGAACCCTTCAAGCCACCCCGTTGGCGATGCCCTATGCGTTCGCCAAGATCGACCTCATGGAGAAGCAGCAGTATCTGGCAGGCTTCGCCGTCGACCTTGCACTCAAGGACCTCGAGCTGACCTTGCAGAACGCGAAACTCAGGCTGCCTTTCCTGGAAGCAGTGCGCGAACGCCTCAAGGCAACTGTTAGGGCCGGCCACGGTCGGGAAGACGTCGCAGCGGTGTATGAGGTGGAACAGTAAAGTATGACGAGGCCGCGAGACCGTATAACCCGGCTGCGCTATCACTTTTGGACGCCAGGCCGCCGGCAACGCCGCCGAATCTGATCGCGCAAAGGGTGCCGGGGTGCCCGGACGTGGGACAGAATGGGTCGATGACGCGAATCGCAATCATCGGCGGCCACGGAAAAGTGGCCAGGGAACTCTCCAAGATCCTGGCTGCGGGCGGGCAGGAGGTCACCGCCATCGTCCGCAACCCCGAACACGCGTCCGACGTCGCGGCAACCGGCGCCGCCCCAGTCGTCCTGGACGTGGAGAATGCGACGACGGCGGAAATCGCCGAGGCGCTCTCGGGTCACGACGCCGTCGTATGGTCAGCCGGTGCCGGCGGCGGAAACCCCGCGAGGACCTACGCCGTGGACCGTGACGCCGCGATCCGCTCGATGGACGCTGCTGCCCAGTCCGGCGTCGGCCGCTACGTCATGGTGTCCTATCTTGGAGCCGGACCGGACCATGGGGTGCCCCGGGACAACCCATTCTTCCACTACGCGGAGGCCAAGGCCGCCGCTGACTCCTACCTGCGCGGCACCAGCCTGGACTGGACCATCCTCGGCCCCGGCGCGCTCACGGACAAGCCGGGCAGCGGCCTGATAGACGTCCATGTCAACGAGCCCTGGCAGGCCGCCGAAACCGCCCGCGCCAACGTCGCCCTCGTCGCTGCGGCCGTCCTGGAGCTGCCCGCCGCGATCGGCCGGACAATCGGGTTCCGTGACGGCAGCCAGCCCATCGCTGCAGCCCTGGAGGCGGTGGCCTAGCCCGTTCGGGGAAAGTGGGCACAAGGAGCAGCTGGCACTCATTATCCGACTGCTGCCCGCCACGGCGGTCGCTGAAGAGCATCACCGTCGTCCACCACCACCTCATGGAGTCCGCGGCCAACGGCGCCCCGGGCGGATACCGCACGGGGTGGATTGGCGGCAGCTCACCGCTGAGGGCAGCATGCGTGCCGCCCCATCCGGACCGTGTCCTGCCTGCATGACGTCCGAGTACATTCCGCCCCCTACCTGACACTCGCTTCGATCCGCGTCCGCTCGGTATCGTTCGAGCCCATGGTCGCCTCACCGTCGGCCCGGTCCAGGACCTCCACCGTGACCGCAGAAGCCGCGCGGCGTCGATCCCGGACTTGAGCGCCTATCGTGACCTGTTCCGGCGGAGTAGATTGAAGAAACCGTTGCTGCCGGACAGGGTCACCGTCCGTGTAGCAGGCAGCACACCCCGACCATCCGGCCCGGGTCAACCGACGGGACGCCTGGGCCTGTGTCAGAAGTGAGCCGTGGCCGGGCGGCCGGCACAGTGCTTCGTCTGTTCCGGAACAACCGGGGCGGCGCGGTCCGCTGTGGTCCGACGAGAAACACCGGACGCGGCGCGTCCCACTACGGGAACGGATATTCTGACGGGAGTTACGATGCGCGAAATACTCCTTCCGTCCGGTGAAGCTGTCCCGGTGCTCGGGATCGGTACGTGGGGAATGGGTGAGTACCCCGGCAACGCTGCGCGCGAGACGGCGGCGATCCAGATGGCCCTGGATCTGGGGATGTCCGTGGTCGATACGGCCGAGATGTATGGCAACGGCGCCGCCGAGGAACTCGTCGGAAGGGCCCTGGGCGCACGCCGCAACGAAGCGTTCCTGGTCACCAAGGTCCTGCCGCAGCACGCCACGCTGCGCGGAACCGTCGCCGCTTGCGAGGGCAGCCTGCGTCGCCTTGGAACGGACAGCATCGACTTATATCTGCTGCATTGGCGCGGCGTCGCTCCCTTGGCGGAAACGCTCGAAGCCTTCGAGTACCTGGAGCGCGCCGGAAAGATCCGGCACTGGGGCGTGAGCAACTTCGACGTGGCGGACCTGGAAGACCTTATGCGCCTGCCCGGCGGCCAGAAGGTCGCGACCGACCAGGTGCTGTACAACCTGACCCGCCGGGGCATCGAGTTCGATCTGCTGCCCCGCTGCGTCGGGAGGGGCATCCCGGTGATGGCGTATTCGCCGCTGGAGCAGGGCCGAATGCTGGACGATCCCGTGCTGGTCCGCATCGCAGCGGAACACGGCACCAGCCCCGCGCAGATCGCCCTCGCCTGGGTGCTCAGGCAGCCGCTGGTTCTGGCCATTCCAAAAGCCTCAAGCCCACGCCATATCCAGGAATGCCACGGAGCCCTCGACGTTCGGCTCACGCCCCGCGACTTGGCTGACCTGGACCGCGCCCATCGCCCGCCCACCCACAAACGCGTGCTCGAGGTGATCTAGGCGGCCCCTTAGGAACACCATTCCGGGCGCACATGCCCCGTCCATCCACACCACGCCAGGAGAACTGCCATGGACATCATGGGCGTACCTCAGTTCAAACGATTCTTCCGTCAAGCGGCCGGGACTGCCCCCGGTTTTGTTGACTCCTTGACCTAGCGGCAGCGCTGAAGTCCGGCAACCACCGCCCGTGCTGGTGCCTGGTTCTCCGCGCCGCCCGTGGCTGGCCTAGGATGACGGCTAGGCGGTGCTGCACGAGCAAGCCGTGATGAAGGAGCCGAGATTCTTGGTAGTTCCGCAGCCCGGAGCCAAACCGTTGACGTCGCTCTCGGGCGTGCCCCTGCGGCGCGTGGGCCCCACAGTGATCATCATCCTCGTGGCAGGCTACGCCCTGTATTGGCTCCTGGCCCGTCCCGCGGGGGAACCTGCCGCCGGATACGTCGGCCAGCTCTTCGGCGGGGAGTCGATCCTGCTGCTCTCCATCGCCCTGGTCCTGATCAGCACCCTTCCGCAGGTGGAGCACGTGTTCGGCGGGATTGACCACGCAGCCATCTGGCACCGGCGTGCCGCAATCACTGGGACCGTCCTCCTGCTTCCGCACATCGAGCTGGCAGCCAACCCGGAGGCGACCAGCGTGGGGAAAACCCTTGCCGTCATCGGGATCTCCGGGCTCGCGGCCCTGGTGGCCTGGGCCATCCTGCCGCGCTGGCGGACCATGGTCCCCGCGCGGGTGCGTGACCTGGTCCTTGGCCTCGAAAGCGCCCGGCCGGTCCGCCTGGTGACCCGCCTGCTGGGTGGTTACGAGCGCTGGCGGGGCTTCCACCGGTTGACGGGAATATTCGTTGCGGCCGGGTTCTTCCACGGACTGCTGGACGCCAGCGCGTTCGACGCCGCCCCCGGGCTACGGTGGAGTTTCGTGGCCATCGGCGGCGTCGGGCTGGCGTTCTACGCCTACCGGGAGCTCCTGGCGCGCCGCTTCCTGCCGCACCACGACTACCAGGTGGACCAGGTCAAAGCGGTGGCCCCGGATCTGGTGGAGCTGAGCCTTGCACCGCTCGGCAAACCGCTGAACTTCCGGCCCGGCCAGTTCGCCATGATCTACTTGGAAACCAAGCAAGGCTGGCAACGCCATCCCTTTTCCATGTCCGGTTCGGCCCGGGACCAGCACCTGCGTATCACCATCAAGGCGCTTGGGGACCACACAACAAGGCTTCCTGACGTGGTGCAGCCCGGAATGCCGGCGGTGGTGGGCGGGCCCTATGGCCGGTTCGACAGGCACAAGGGAACGGAACACCAGGTCTGGATTGCCGCCGGTGTGGGAATCACGCCGTTCCTGAGCTGGCTGCGGTCCCTGGAGGGGCACCTGCCGGAGCCAGTCCACTTTTTTGTCACGTCGGCAGGGCCCTCCCCGTTCGCCGCGGAAATCACATCCATCGCGAAAGACTACCCAAGCCTGACCGTGCACCTGGTGGACACCGCCGTCGACGGCCGGTTGACGCCCGAGCAGGTGCTTGCCGCCGTGGACACCCCGCCCCGGAAGCTCTCGGTCTTCATGGGTGGGCCGGACCCCATGCTCAGGCAGTTCCGGAGGGCCTTCCGTGCTGCAGGAGTCCGCACAGCCAACATCCACCGCGAGTACTTCCAGTGGCGCTGAGTTGTCCGCCCGGACGAATGGGTTCTCTGCCGATTCAGCCGCCGGCAGGATACTCACCTGATGACGAGGGGCGAAAGGCAGGATCTACTGAGGAGTTTCAAGCTCGCGCCCGGCAGAACGTGATCCTGGAGCTGGGCTACTTCTTCGGCAAGCTCGGCCGGAGACGAGTTGTCGTACTCAATGGCGGAGTCGAGCAGCCATCAGATGTACATGGCCTCTATGACATCGCCTGCTGCTCCGGGTCCTGGCTCGAGGAGCTTCGGAAGGAACTTAGGGCAGCGGGATTCCCGATCAAAGCATAATTAGGGCGGCATCGAACCGCGCATCAGAGACAAATGCGTTGCGTCTCTCGTACGCCATGCAGATTCGAGGCGGTAGCAGAGCGGTAGACCGCACTCTGTGAGCTCTGCGATCCCTAGCGAACGGCGAAAGAAGGGCTCACGGTCCTGATCGGCGCCGCCGGGTGACCGGTGACCAACAATCTCCGTGTTCAGTCCATCCAACAGCACGTCACGGGCGCGGCCATAGCCAGGGGAAATGTCTCCTTGTACCGACGATTTACTCCCGGTATGAGATCGAAGTTGCTCCGCCTGCCCCACGAAAGGGCGATCTCTTCGTCATCCTTGGGAAGGCCGCCAATTTCCTTCTGATGTTCCGTTCCCAAGATCCGGCCATTTACTTCCTTCTGCCCAGGACCCCATGTGTGAACAGGCTCTGAATACTTCTTCAGCAGGTATTCCTTATATAGTTCCGCGTTACTTCCGGCGGGAGCCTTTGTGTCGACATTAGTCCTTGGTAATTTCCACTAAAACATTGGAAGCACGCGAAGCGCCGTGCTTTGTGATAGCGACATCACGCCCGCCTCCCCGTTTCCTCAGCTCAAGTTCTGGAGTCAGAACTGGCCTGTTGCGGTCCCGGCTGTCGCGTATGGCAGCCGCTACGGAGGCTACACCGGGCCTACGGCCTGAATGCCGCGACGCCCGTCTGCTGACTTAGTAAGATCCGAGGCAGGCCGCGCTTCAGCGTCCGTCAATCGCGCGGTTGGTGCTGCCGCCGGGTCACCTCACGCCGTCGCTGCTCAGTATCCGGCGACCGCGTGGGGGACGTAGGGGCTTTCCAGTTCCGCCTTTTCCTCGGTGGTGAGTGTCAGTTCCAGGGAGGCTACGGCGTCGGTAAGATGTGCCGGCTTGCTCGCCCCGACAATCGGCGCGCTGACCACGCTGTTGGAGCGGACCCATGCCAGGGCGACCTGGGCGCGGGGCAGGCCGCGGCGTTCGGCAATAACGCGCACGGCTTCGGCGACCGCCCTGTCGCTTTCCTCCGTGGTGTAGAGCGTCTTGCCGAACTCGTCCTTCTCCGAGCGGTTGGTTTTCTCGTCCCAGTCCCGGGTGAGCTTCCCCCGCGCTAGCGGACTCCACGGCAGCACCCCGATCTTCTGGTCCGCGCAGAGGGGGAACATTTCGCGTTCCTCCTCCCGGTAGACCAGATTGTAGTGGTCCTGCATAGTGACGAAACGGGTCCATCCGTTTAATTGCTGAAGGTAGAGCGCTTTGCTGAACTGCCAGGCCGCCATCGAGGATGCACCTATGTAGCGGACTTTGCCGGCTTTGACGACGTCGTGGAGAGCTTCCAGAGTCTCCTCGATCGGCGTGGCGGGGTCCCAACGGTGAATCTGGTACAGGTCCACGTAGTCCGTTGCCAGCCGGGTCAGGCTGGCATCAAGCTCCGCGAAGATGGCCTTGCGTGAGAGGCCCCGGCCGTTGGGGCCTTGCCGCATCACCCCGTGCACTTTCGTGGCGATGACGGTTTCATCCCGGCGGGTGAAATCTGCCAGGGCCCGGCCCGTGATTTCCTCGCTGGAACCGTTGGAGTACACGTTGGCAGTGTCAAAGAAATTGATGCCCGCCTCCACGGCCTGGCGGACCAGCGGCCGGCTCTGGTCCTCCGGCAGCGTCCAGGGATGCGGGCCCCGGCCCGGGTCCCCGTACGTCATGCATCCCAGTGCCAGCGGGGAGATGTCCATGCCGGTGTTGCCGAGTTTGATGTAATCCATGTTCGTCCTCCGTCAAACAGTCCCGGGCCCGGCTGCGGCCCTTGCCCCCACGCTATGTGAAGAACGGCCAACTGTGTGCACGCAAGGGGTCCCGGCCGATCCCACCGTCGCAGCGTCGCAGGCAGATGCCGCCAGGCTTGGAGAACCAGCCCGGTTGGAGCGGAGATCAAAGGCCGCCGGCTCAATGCCGAGCCGGCCGGCATTGTCGTCGCAGGGGACTTGGACCACGCGTGACGGCAGCTTGATTCGGTCCGCTGGCCCGTGCTGTCCGGCTGCGAGGGTGGCTTCGGAGACGGCGGGGCACACGCCTGATAAGGTCGATCCGATCCGTCAGAAACGGAGGTTGTCGGCCATTCGGAGCTACCCCCATTAACGCGGTTCAAGTGCGTCGGCCGACCGACTTCGAAAAAGGGCCAACTAAGTTGGAACAACCGCTTAAAGTTCCCGTGACGACGGCGGGAGGAACGACGACGGCGGGAGCCTCCCGCCGTCGTCGTTCGTCTGATTGCGGGCCGGGCCGAACCTAGTAGGCCTTCACCCGCTGTTCGACGACGAGGTGGATCAGGGCGAACACCCTGTCCCGGTCGATGGCGGCCAGCGCGGCCTCGAGGGCGGCCGGGATTTCACGGTCATCGGTGACTGTGACGCCAAAACCTCCGAAGGCCCGTGCCATCATGGCGAAGTCGGGGTTCTTCAGCTGCGTGCCCGATACCCGGGACGGGTAGTGGCGCTCCTGGTGGGTGCGGATGGTGCCGTATTCCTGGTTGTCCATCACGATGATGAGCGGCGTGGCTCCATACTGGGCGGCCGTGGCGAGTTCCTGGCCGTTCATCAGGAACTCCCCGTCGCCGGCGATGGTGACGACGCGCCGCTCCGGCGTGGCAAGGGAAGCCGCGATGGCCGATGGAATCGAGTACCCCATAGAGCCGTTCCGGGCGCTGATCATCGAAGCGTAGCGCCGGGTGGGAAAGTACCGGTGCGCCCAGTTGGTGTGCTCGCCCGCCCCGAACGTCACCATGGCGTCCTCCGGAAGGAGCGGCACGAGGTTGGCCATGAGGGTATCCATCTTGGCGGGCCCGTCGCCCGGGGCCGACGGCGGCAGGCTGACGAAGGACTCCTGCTCGGCACGCATCCGGGTCGTCCACGCCTTCCACTCCTCCTTGACCGGGAGGTCAATGTTCACGAGACCGCGGACGAAGGACTCCGGCTTGGCCAAGATCTGGCGGGAGACGGGGCCGGAGCGGCCGCGCAGCGAGGGATCGATGGTGACGAGGAAGTTCTTCTTGTTCCAGTCCTGTCTGCAGACGAAGCCGTCCGTGATCACGTCGCCCGGAACCGTCCCGACGAACACGAGCAGGTCGGTCTCCTCCAAGAGATCGTAAGTGGGCCGGGGCCGGCCATAACCGATCGGTCCCACGTAGCTGGGGGAGTCGAAGGAGACGGTTCCCTGCGTGCGCCATTCCGCCGCGGCCGGAATGTGATGCTTTTCGAGCCATTCGGTGAGCTCCGTGGCCGCGTCCTGGGTCCAGTCGTTCCCGCCGGTAACAAAGAGCGGCTTCCGGGACTGTGCCAGGGCCTCGGCGAGGGTGGCGGCGTCCGTGTTGCTCATGCCGCCCGCGGCCACCGGGATGGCCGGGTGCAGGGCCGGATCGATCTGCGCGCGGATGATATCCTCGGGCAGGCCTACCACCACGGGGCCGGGGCGGCCGCTCATGGCCGCGAACATGGCCTCTGCGACAATCTCGGAGGCTCGCTCGGGGTGGTCCAGGACCATCACGCGTTTGGCGCCGGTGCCGAACCATGCCTTGATGTCGAACTCCTGGAACGCCTCCCTGTCCCGGTGCGCGAACGGAATAAGACCGACGAAGAGCAGCATCGGGGTGGAGTCCTGCCACGCGGTGTGCAGGCCGACGTGGGCGTTCGCCGCCCCGGGGCCGCGCGTGACCATGGCGACGCCCGGGCGCTGGTTCATCTTGCCGTCGGCCTCGGCCATATAGGCGGCGCCGCCCTCGTGCCGGCAGACCACGGTCTCGATGTCCGAGCCGTGCAGTCCGTCCAGGACATCCAGGAAACTTTCCCCCGGGACGACAAAGGTGCGTTCAACCCCGTGCGCCACGAGCGAATCGACGATGACGTGGCCGGCGGATTTCAGGGCCCCGCCGCCATTGAAGCCCCCCGGAACAGCCGCCGGGGCCGTCCGGAGGGGTGGGAGGATGTCGCCGTCGGCTCGGTGTGTGTCTGTTGCGGTCATCGTGGGTGCAGACTCCGTCTTCATCGCTTGGTTGTCTTCTGGGATTGGTTTGGCGGGTAGGGCGTGGTCACCGAATGCAGCGGACCGGGTGGCGGTGTCTAGTCTGTTTCCGGCCCGGTGCAGAAGAAACAGCCGTCCTCGCAGCTGTCGTTCGACGCCTGCGGGGTGCCTTTGCGCGCGGCTGGCGGGCGGCGCTCCTGCAGAGTGCTGGTGCCGACGGGACTCAGCGGCTTTCGTGGCTTCATGGGGGCTTTCGGGTTGTAGGTCGGATTCGGGGACGGGGTGCCAGAACGTTTGATCAGCGATGGTCGATTAGCGGATCGGCGTCCGGTTGGCCAGCACAGGCGCGGCGCCCGTGAAGCCGTCGCGGGTTTCGGCGATGTCGTGGATCTGCTTCCGGCAGGCAAACCAGCCGCCGACCATCAGCGCGCATGCCACCAGGGTTACCATCAGCGTGAGCGGGGAGTCGATGAAGACCATGACGAGCACGCCGAGCAGGAAGACGAGGGAGAGGTATCCGGTGTAGGGGGCGCCGAACATCCGGAACGAGGGTCGTTCGAGCCAGCCCCTATCTGCCCAGCGTTTGAGCTGGATCTGGCAGAGCACGATGGTGGCCCAGGTGACGACAATTCCTACCGAGGCGACGTTCAGCACGATTTCGAAGGCCTGGCCGGGGACCAGATAGTTCAGCGGGACCCCAAGGAGAGAGACCCCGGCGGTCATGGCGATGCCGCCATAGGGGACGCCGGCTTTGTTCATCCGCCGGGCGAACTTCGGGGCCGATCCGGCCACTGACATGGAGCGCAGGATGCGGCCGGTGGAGTACAGACCGGCATTCAGCGAGGACAGGGCGGCTGTGAGGACCACGAGGTTCATGATGACGTCCACGCCCTGGATGCCGATGGATCCAAAGAATGTCACGAACGGGCTGACACCCTTTTGGTACGAGGTGAAGGGCAGCAGCAGGGCGAGCAGGATGACCGAGCCGACATAGAACACGGCGATGCGGAAGACCACGGAGTTGATGGCCTTGGGCATGATCTTTTCGGGGCTTTCGGTTTCGCCGGCGGCCGTGCCGATCAGTTCGATCGAGGCGTAGGCGAACAGCACGCCCTGCATGAGGATGATCATGGGCAGCAGGCCGTTGGGGAAGATGCCGCCGTTGTCGGTGATGAGGTTGAAGCCGACTTCCTGGCTTCCCATGGGGGTTCCGAACATGACGAAGTAGCTGCCGACCAGCAGGAACGCGACGAGGGCGGCGACCTTGATCAGGGCGAACCAGAACTCGAGTTCACCGAAGACCTTGACGGAGGCGAGGTTCAGGCAGAGGACCACGATGAGGGCGATCAGGGCCCAGACCCACTGCGGTACGGCCCCTATCCAGGGGACGTATTTGCCGAAGAAGTTCATGTAAAGGGCCGCGGCGGTGATGTCCACGATGGTGGTGGTGGCCCAGTTGATCCAATAGAACCAGCCGGAGATGAACGCGGCCTTCTCTCCGTAGAATTCGCGGGCGTAGGACACGAACGATCCTGACGAGGGCCGGTGCAGGACCAGTTCCCCCAGGGCGCGCAGGATCAGGAAGGCGAAGAAGCCGCAGACGGCGTAGGCGATGACGAGCGACGGGCCAGCCGCGTTGAGCCGGCCGCCGGCGCCCAGGAACAGACCGGTTCCAATGGCCCCGCCGATCGCGATCATCTGGATCTGCCGGGGCTTCAGGCTCTTGTGATAGCCCGCGTCCTCCGCGTGGATCAGGGCATCAGAAGCATGGGAGTGGCCACCATCGGCCTGGTGCAAGCCAACCTCGTCATTGGGGTTGTTGGGCATGGGTGTTCCTTTCGATCTGTCAGAGATCTAAATGGGGGGGTGTGGAGAGAGATTGTGGGGACAGCGAGGCGTCAGATCAGAAGATCGACCACCCGGTCCGGTCGGAGAGGTCGGCGAGAGCCGCAGTGCCGGCCAAGGAATTTCCTTTCGAATCCAGCCGCGGGCTCCAGACGCAGATGGCGCACTCGCCGGGGACGATCGCCAGGATGCCGCCGCCCACGCCGCTCTTCCCCGGAAGTCCCACGCGGTAGGCGAACTCGCCGGCGGCGTCATACATGCCGCAGGTCAGCATGATGGAGCCGATGCGCTTAGCCTCGCTCCGGGAGACCACCGCGCCTTGCGCCCCGAGGCCGTCCTGCGCGAGGAATAGGCCCGCCTTGGCCACCTCAACGCAGGTCATCATGATTGAGCACTGCCTGACGTAGTTCTCCACCACGTCCTGTGCGGGCCGCCGCAGGTTGCCGAATTCTTTCAAGAAGTGGGCGAGGGCCAGATTGCGGCTGCTGCTGCAAAGCTCACTCATTGCGGCCACCTCATCAATGAAGGGACCCTGTCTTCCATTATGGTGACCCACTTGGTCGGTCAGGAAGCGCAGTACCTGAGCGGCGGCGTCGGGCGATCGTTCCATCAGGTGGTCGGTGACCACCAGTGCGCCCGAATTGATGAAGGGGTTCCGCGGGATCCCGTGTTCGACTTCAAGCTGGACCAAGGAGTTGAAGGACGTCCCTGACGGCTCGCGAAGTACCCTGGACCACAACGATCCGGAGTCGTCGGTGCTGAGCGCCATCGCCAGGGTGAAGACCTTGGAAATGCTCTGGATCGAGAAGGGGAGGGCGGCGTCGCCCGAGCTGAAGATTTCCCCGGAAGTCGTCGCCACCGCGATGCCGAACCGGTCGAACGGCGGGGACTGCAGGTGCGGGATGTTCGCGGGAACTGACCCCGCTTCGGTCCGGGGCCGGTGGCTGCGGACAAGGTCATCCAGGACCCGGCCAAGCGGCGGCGAATCAAGTGCTGTCATCATTTCCTGCTCAGGTGCTCCTTCTGCGTGCCGGCCCACTCCTGTACATGGAGCAGGGCGACCAGCGAATCGCGGGGATTGCTGAAGTTCAGCCCGGTGACCCTGCTGACCTTGTTTATGCGGTAGTAGACGGTGTTCTTATGCAACTGCATCCGCTTGGCGCACTCGGCCACGTCAAGGGACGCGTCGAAGAACGCCCGCAGGGTTTCGGCCAGTTCCGCGTCGTCGCGGAGCAGGGCCCGGAGGCTGCGGTGCCGGAAGGCCGCCCTCGTGAAGTTTTCCACGGCGTCGTGGAAGAGGATTTCCGCCTCGAAGTCGTCCACCGTGGCTACCGAAACTTCACCGGACCGGCGCATGCAGCCCAGCAAGGCTTCGGCTAGTCCCGTCACGGAATGAATCGAGAGCAGATCGGGGACAACGGGGCCGACGGCGGCAAAGGGGTTGATACCGAGGTGCTTGGCGGCGTCCTTGACGATTGCCTCGGCCAGACTCCGCAGCCCGGCGCCGGCGTTGGCGGACTGGAGGCCGGGAATGAGCACCGCGGTATCACCATGAAACTGTCCCACGATGGCTGACGATTTGTAGGCGGCCGCGTGGATCGACGCGAGGTTGGCCAGCTCCCCGTGCTTGAGCGCCGCGTCGTCCTTCTGGGCTTCAGCGGCTGAGAGGCCAAGCAGGATCAGGGCCGAGGGACGGTCCACTGGGATCTTTTCGCTGTGCGCGCTGGCCGCGGCCTCCGCCGGACCCGAAAGGAGGCGCGCGATCCGGTCCTCGCGCATGTGCACGGACTGCTGGTTGCGGTACCGGATGAGCTCGGCGGAGGCCCGCGCGGCCGAGCCGGTGAGCACATAGTCGACGTCGTCACCGAAGCCGGCGCCGGTTTCCTGGAGCCAGATGTAGCCCATGATGCGGTTCCCGGCGAACAGGGTGATGGCGACGCGTTCCCGCAGGCCGTCCTGGGGCCGGGCGGGCACCCGGACCGGGAGACGGGTCTGGTGCAGCTCGCGATAGGCGCCAAGGTCCTTGAGCAGGAGTTCGTATTTGCGCGGACCCCGCCGGGCCAGGATGGAGGCCTTGCGGAGCTCGTCAATGGCGTTGGAGACCGTGGAATACGCCAAGACCTTGTTGGCGGCGTCCTCGATCACCACGTGGCTGGAGGTCAGGCGGGCCGTGGTCTGGGCGATGGCGAAGAGGTCCTCTTCGAGTAGGGTCAGCACCTCGCGCTGGTAGGTGGGCGGCTGGATCCGGTCCTTCGCGATGGACAGCAGGCGGTCCCAGTCCGCGGCCGGATCCACCAGCAGCAGACCGGTTCCGGCGGCGCGCAGCAGTTCTTCTGCTTCCGCCAGTTCCTGCGAGCTGCCCTTGACGGCCAGGACCAGGGGAGGGTTCTTCAGCAGGCGCCGCACTGCCGGCAAAGCGGAGCGCCCGCGAACACCGACCAGCAGGACAAACGCGGCCCCGCCGTCGGAGGTCTCGTCGTCGGCATCCACGATCAGAAAGCGTTCGATCGCGGCATCAGTGCGGGCCGGCCGAAGCATCAGGGTCGCGAACCCTATAGGGAGATCCGCGAGGATGTCGTCCACTGTAGCTGCGGGCATGGGCTTCCTTCTGACATTGGCACCCTCCCGGACGGCTCTGTCCGGACACCTCATGCTATCGAGCGGTTATCCCAGAAAATATGGAAAATTTCCCAAATTACGAGGCTCGTTTGGGTCTGCGGACTAAGGCGCCCAACACCTGGAGTTGGGCAACAGCCTCGCGGCGCCCAGTCTCGCGGTGCCCCGCCTTCGGAGTTGCGCTGGCTACGAATGAAGCATCCAGGTTCCTGCGCTGGGAAAGTCGCTGGCTGAACCTAGCGAAACGGGAAACCCTGACTAGGACGGTCATCTCTGGCCCCACCGGTACCTGTAACGTCTCCGGAATTGCCAACCCAAGTGGAGACTTCCGCGAGCCCCGCCTGGACTTCAGGTGGTTCTACCGGATAACCGAACGCTGGTCCTCTCCTCTTCCTAGTCAAGAGGTGCCGAGCAGTGAAGGGCGCCGCGGTGCTACCGCCGGTGCTGCACGCCTGCCGGAGCGCCCCCTTTGAGCGCGAGCACGGCCAGCCCCAGCATCTCGAGCCCGGTCCAGGCGAGCGTCCCGCCCCAAATCTCGGGGGAGAAGCTGAGCGCCCCGTCGTGGAGCGC
>DASWAW010000108.1:0-4988 GCA_036390955.1 Arthrobacter sp. | reverse complement strand
CTCTACCTCAAGCCCGGAACCCGTGAATGGTTCATGCAGTGGATCGCCAAGGAACATCCGCAGCTTGCCGGGAAGTACCGGAGGCTCTACGGGACCGGCTCCTACGCTTCCAAGGAATACCGCGCCTGGCTGTCCGGCCGCATCCGGTACTTCAAGGCCCGTCACGGTTTCTCCGGCTCCCAGGGCTTCAGCCACCGCGACCTCAGCGGCGATCCCGGCAGCAGTGACCCGCGGGACGAGGAAGCGCAGTACCCCGCCGGCAGCATTCCCGAGGCGTCAGCCCTCCCCGGCGGCCAGCCGGACCCGGCAGCGGCAATGCAGCCCACTCTGTTCTAGCAGGACACCTGTCTAGAGGGCTTTCACGGCGCCCAGGACGCGGGTGAGGGAATCCTTGGCGTCACCGAACAGCAGCGTGGTCTTGGGATCAAACAGCAGCTCGTTCTCAATCCCGGCGAAGCCCGGCCGCATGGAGCGTTTAAGGAACACCACCTGACCGGCCTGCGCGACCTCCAGGATCGGCATCCCGTAGATCGGTGCACCGGGTGTGGACTTGGCGGCAGGATTCACCACATCGTTGGCGCCCACGATCAGGGCAATGTCGGTGTTCGGGAACTCCGGGTTGGCTTCCTCGAGCTCTTTCAGCGACTCATACGGTACGTTCGCTTCCGCAAGCAGCACATTCATGTGGCCAGGCATCCGCCCGGCCACCGGGTGGATGGCAAAGACCACCTCGACGCCGCGGGCCGCCAGCGCGAGGGCGAGCTCGGCAATCGTGTGCTGTCCCTGGGCCACCGCCAGTCCGTATCCGGGGACGATCACCACCCGCTGCGCATAGCCGAGCTGGACTGCGACGTCCTCGGGCGAGGAGGACCGCACCGGCCGGTCGCTCTGCACGGTTGATCCCGCCGTCGAGCCGCCCCGGAAGGCTCCGAACATAATGCCGGTGACGCCGCGGCCCATGGCAGAGGCCATCACCTTGGTCAGGATGGTGCCGCTGGCCCCGACGAGCGTGCCGGCCACGAGCAGGAGCACATTGCCCAGCACGATGCCGGAGGCCGCGACCGCGAGGCCGGTGAAGGCGTTGAGCAGGGAGATGACGATCGGCACGTCGGCCCCGCCGACGGGAAGCACCAGCAGGAGCCCTGCTCCCAGGCCCAGCGCCAGCAGTGCCAGAGCCCAGCCGATCGAACCCGTGGCCACCACGAAGCCTCCGGCGACGACCGCCCCCAGCACCACGAGGCCCATCACCACCGGCATACCGGGGAACAGCAGGGGGCGGGTGCTGATCAGCTCCTGGAGCTTGCCCACCGTCACGGCCGAGCCGGCAAAGGACACGGCGCCGACCAGCATCGTGAAGACCACGGCCAGCCGCACCCAGGGGTCCTCGCTGTGGCCGAGTTCCAGGACTGCCACCAGCGCTGCGGCGCCGCCCCCGACCCCGTTGAACAGGGCCACCAGTTGCGGCATCTGGGTCATCTGCACGCGCCGGGCCACCGGGACGGCGACCGCGGAGCCGACGGCGATCGCGGCCAGGATCAGCGGGATGTTCTCCAGTTTCGCGGAAAGGAACACCGTGACCACGGCGACCAAGGCGCCGGCCGCCCCGATGGCGTTGCCGCGCCGCGCGGTCCGGGGAGAGCTCAGGCCCTTCAGTGCGAGGATGAAGCAGACCGCGGCCACGAGGTAGAACAGGGAGGTCCACCCGGGGCCGAGGACACTCACTTGCCGTCCTCCCCCGCGCCCGCAACGGGCCGGGCAGGCTTCCGGCTGCCGAACATCTCCAGCATCCGGTCCGTGACGACGAATCCGCCGACCAGGTTGGCGGTCGCCAGAACCACCGCGACCAGGGCGACCGTCAGCAGCCAGGGGTCGTCCGCCTGGCCGGCCACGATGATGGCGCCCACCAGGATGATGCCGTGGATGGCGTTGGCACCGGACATCAGCGGGGTGTGCAGCTTGCTGGTCACCTTGGAGACGACTTCGAATCCTACGAAAACGGCGAGCACCACCACCGTCAACAGTGTGATCGGATCCATCACTTGCGGGCCTCCATTGCTTCGGCGGTGGCGGCGTGCCGGACGGAGCCGCCGTGGGTCAGGCAGGCGCCGGCGACAACCTCGTCGTCGAAGTCCGGGACAACCTTGCCGTCGGCGGTCATCAGGGCCAACAGGTTCGCGACATTCTTGGCGAACAGCCGGGAGGCATCGGAGGGCATCGCCGACGCCGCGTCCTTCAGGCCCACCAGGGTCACCGACCCGCCCTCCACCGGGATCTGGAGGTCCCGGCCCGCGATGACCCCTTCAACGTTTCCGCCGGACTCTGCCGCCAGGTCGACGACGACCGACCCGGCCCGCATGCCGGCCACCATCTCCGTGGTCACCAGCAGGGGAGCCGCGCGGCCGGGGATGGCCGCCGTGGTGATGAGGACATCCGCCGCCGCGACGTGTGGGGCGAGCAGGGCGCGCTGGCGTGTGGCCCGGTCCTCGCCAAGCTCCCGGGCGTAGCCGCCGCTGCCCTCGGCGGACGTGTCCGCAGTTCGAGCGTCAAGATCCAGATGGATGAACGTGCCCCCCATCGAGGCAACCTCGTCGGCGGAGGCCGCCCGGATATCGTTGGCGGACACCCTCGCCCCCAGCCGTTTCGCGGTGCCGATCGCCTGCAGCCCGGCGACGCCGGCCCCCAGGATGAGCACCCGCGCCGGCGGGATCGTTCCGGCGGCAGTCATGTAGAGCGGGAAGAACCGCGGGTAGCGCAGGGCCGCCTCCAGCACGGCGCGGTAGCCGGAGACCAGCGATTGCGAACTCAGCGCGTCCATGGACTGGGCCCGGGAGATGCGGGGTACGAGCTCCAGTGCGAAGGAGGTGACGCCCGCGGCGGCAAGGGCGCCCACCCCTGGCAGTTCCGACGCCGGCGAGGCGAACCCGATCGTGATGGTGCCGGGCCGGAGTGCCGCGGCGGTCTCCGGTTCGAGCGGCCGGACGTGCAGCAGGACATCCAGTGATTCGGTTGTGAGTCCCGGAACGATGGACGCTCCGGCCGCGGCGAAGGCAGCATCCGCATACCCGGCCGCGGCGCCCGCGTTGCTTTCCACGGCCACGTCCAGGCCGAGGGCTGTCAGTTGCTGCACCGTCTCCGGTGTGGCCGCAACCCGCCGCTCCCCCGCACGCTGCTCCCGCCTGACACCGACCTGCACGGGCGACTCCTCTCGATTCGCTTCAGCGTAGTCACATGCTTCACGCTTTGGCGAGAGGTGGAGCCGCGCCGGGCCCGAGGCTCAGCTTCAGTTCGCGGCCCCGGCCGTGGAATCCGCCATCTGGAGCCTGTCCAGCAATGCCTCGACAATCGGCAGGTCGGCCGGAATCCACGGCAGGCCCAGCACCTCGTCGCGGTTCCGGATGTTGATCCAGCGCAGTTCATCGTGGTCCTGCAGGGGGTGGGGAACGCCGTCGAGCAGTTCAGCGAACCACACCCGCATCGCGGCGCGTTCGTTGAGCGCCCAGCCGTCAGCGGATCCGCTGGCCAGTTCGGCGCCCAGCCGGACCGTCACGCCAAGCTCTTCAAGCAGCTCCCGGTGCAGGGCCTGCTCGGCCGTCTCGCCGGACTCGACCTTGCCGCCGGGGAACTCCCACATGCCGGCGAATTGCGGTGGCGCCGTCCGGCGCGCCACAAGGAGCCGGCCGGGTTCGGCCAGGGAGTCCAGCACGGCGCCGCCTGCAACGCTGATGAGTCCAGTCACGCCCCCAAGTCTAGGGCCGGCCCCGGCGTAGGGGAGAATGGAGGTGGCCGCCTTCCTGAGGACCCGGAATACCGAGCGCGCCCGCCCCGTTACAGTTATCAGCCGATAAATCATATTTAACTTGCCGCATTCTCCTGGCTCCTGCCGGGGACGTCACCGAAAAGCAGACGAATGACAACCACCACACAAGCCCCGGCGACGCCCAAGACCGGTTCCCGCCACCTTGCCCTTGCCATCGTTTCCCTTGCCATGGGCGGATTCGGCATCGGCACCACGGAGTTCACCATGATGGGCCTGCTCAAGGAGGTGGAGACCGGGCTCAACATCAGCACCCCGGAGGCCGGCCACCTGATCTCGGCCTATGCGCTCGGCGTCGTGGTCGGAGCCCCGCTGCTGGCCGCCGTCGGTGCCAAAATGCCCCGGAAGTACCTCGCCCTGGGGCTCATGCTGTTCTTCAGCATCGCGAACCTGTCGTCCTTCATTGCCCCGGACTACGGCACCATGCTCGTGTCGCGTTTCGCCGCCGGTCTGCCCCACGGGGCTTTCTTCGGCGTTGCCGCCGTGATCGCGGCGTCACTTGTCGCGCCGACCAAGCGAGGCTGGGCCATTTCGATGGTCATGGCAGGCCTGACCGTCTCCAACGTCATCGGCGTCCCCTTCGGCACCTGGCTGGGCCAGACGTACGGCTGGCGGCTGCTGTTCCTGCTGGTTGGTGTGATCGGCATTCTCACCCTGGTGATGCTCTGGAAGTTCCTGCCGTACCAGAAGCCGCACGCCGATGCGAGCTTCCGCCGCGAACTGGGCGCCCTCAAACGGCTGCAGGTCTGGCTGGCGATCCTGATCGGCATCGTGGGCTTCGGCGGCTTCTTCGCCACCTATACCTACATCGCGCACACCATGACCTCCGTGGCCGGCATTCCCGCGGCGTGGCTCCCCCTGGTTGTCGCGCTGTACGGGCTGGGCATGGTGGCAGGCAACATCGTCGGCGGCCGCATCGCGGACAAGTCCGTGATGGGAACGATCTACTGGGTGCTGCCCGGCATCGCCGTGGCACTCGTGGTCTACGCCGTCGCCGTGCACTGGCCGTGGTCCGCCTACGTGATGGTCTTCGTCGTCGGCGGCGCAGGTTCATTGCTGGTTCCGGCGCTGCAGACCCGTTTGCTGGATGCTTCCCCGGATGCCCCCTCGCTGGCGTCCTCGCTCAACCACGCGGCCCTGAACGTCGCGAACGCTTTGGGGGCCTTTCTCGGGG
>DASWAW010000107.1:0-12102 GCA_036390955.1 Arthrobacter sp. | reverse complement strand
GCAAAGTCGGTCCAATGTCGGCGCCCCGGGCTACACTGAATGTATCGAACATATATTCGAATAAAGGTGTGTTGTGGGCGTAATCATCGGACCCCGCGTGATAGACGCGGGCACTTCTCTCTTGTCGGTTCTCATCTCGCCGGTGCCGGTCGCCGCCGGCTACCCCTCCCCTGCCCAGGACTACTTTGACGGCCGCATCGACCTCAACGAACATCTCATCAAAGACATCACCAGCACCTATGTCGTGCGGGTGTCCGGCGACTCCATGGAGGGTGCCGGGATCAGCGACGGCGACGAACTGATCGTCAACCGGGCCCTGGAGCCCCGCGACGGCTGCGTCGTCGTCGCGGTCCTCGACGGCGAGCTCACAGTCAAGCGGCTGCGCCTCACGGCGGCGGGCGTCGTGCTGGCGGCGGACAACCCCCGCTACCCGGATATCAGGGTTCCGGCGCTGTCTGATCTGGTCATCTGGGGCGTCGCGACCCGCTGCCTGCACCATGTCTAGGGCTTTGCCCGGCCGGGGCAGCATCGCGCTCGTGGACGTGAACTGCTTTTACGCCTCCGCCGAGCGGGCCTTCGACCCCTCCCTGGAGGGCCGTCCATTGGTGGTGCTCTCCAACAACGACGGCTGCGCGGTCACCCGCTCACCCGAGGCGAAAGCCCTCGGGATCCCCCTGGGCGAGCCCTGGTTCAAGCTGGCACCGCGGGCAAAAGAATGGGGGCTGGTGGCCCGTTCCAGCAACTATGAGCTCTACGGCGACATCAGCGCCCGCGTGATGGAACTCCTGGGCCGCTACTCGGCCTGGCTGGAGGTCTACAGCATCGACGAGGCCTTCCTCGGGGTCACCGGCACCCCGGATGAGCTGCAGCGTCTGGGCCACACGATGAAGACGGCGGTGCGCCGGAACGTGGGCGTCCCCGTCTGCGTCGGCATTGCAGAGACTAAGACCCTGGCGAAACTGGCCAACAAGTGGGCGAAGCACAATCCGGCGTTCGACGGCGTCTGTCACTGGAATGCCGTCCCCGCCGGCCAGCGGGAGAAGCTCATGGCGGGCCTGTCCGTGATCGAGCTCTGGGGCGTAGCGGCGCGGTTGACTAAACGGCTGAACGGTCTGGGTATCCATTCCATCCTGGACCTCGCGCGGGCGGACCCGGTCAGAATCAGGGACCGCTTCTCCGTGGTGCTCATGCGGACGGTCCTGGAACTCCAGGGGACTCCGTGCATCCCCCTGGAAGAGGAGCGGATCGGCCGCGACCAGCTGATCTTCAGCCGGTCCTTTGCCAGCCCGATTACCACCGGCGCCGATCTTCGCCAGGTGCTCAGCGTCTACGCCCAGCAGGCCAGCGCGCGGCTCGCGCGGCATGGGCTGCAGGCCAAGGTCCTGACGGCCTTCGCCGCCACGTCCTATTACAGTCCGCAGTCCAGCTCGTACCCCTCGGTGTGCGTTCCGATGCCGATGCCCACCGCCGACCCGGTCCTCCTGGCCAGGGCGGCGCACGCCCTGATCCCCCGGATCGACGAAGGTGTCAAGTACGTCCGGGCCGGGATCATGGTCACCGATCTGCGCCCAACCGGTAACCAGGCACCGCTTGCGGTCTTCGAAAACCCGCACGAGGAGCGCGGCATCGGCTCACTCCTGGAGGATGTCAGCCGGAGGTACGGTCGGGGGTCGATCGGCCTGGGCCACGCTGGCATCCGGGGCGGGCCGGACTGGAGCATGAAGCGCGACATGCTGTCCCCCCGCTACACAACGCACTGGGCCGAACTCCCCATCGTCAAAGCCGCGTGACCGCCCTGCGGCCAATCGCCGCGAGGGGTTTCCGGCCCTGCCGGTGTCAGACGGCGGCCAGCGCCTGCTGCAGGAAGGAGTCGAGGACCCGGCCGGCGTTCTCCTGCCGTCTCCGGGATTCCTCCGCGGCAAGTTGGGTGCGTTTAGGGCCGTGCAGCCTTTCGCCCAGGTAGAGCAGGGCCGCCAGGACTTCGGAGAGCTCGGCGTTCCCCTCGGCACGCTGCCGCAGCAGCCTCAGGTGGGCAGCCTGCAGGGCCGGCCCAGGCGCGCAGCCCAGATCGCGGTCAAATAAGCGGCGGCATCGCTCGTACGCGGACAGCCCCTCCACCGGAAGGCTGGCCTGCTCGTATCCAGCGACCAGAATGGTCCATGCCCGTTCATTCAACGGCTCGGACTGGATGGCAGCTTGTGCCAGCGTAATGGTCAGCTCGGGTTTGTCGAGAAAGGCAGCGGTCTCGGCCGCAAGAATCTGCGCGGCGACCTTCTCGGCAGAATGCCGCGTCCGCGCTTCCTCTGCCCAGTCGGCCACGAGTTCAAAGCCCAGCAGCGGCTCAGCCGCCAGTTCCAAGGCCTGCATGGCGAGCACGTGGGCCTCGGCCGGCGGGGCCAGCCGGGCGGCGCCGACCAGCTGGTGAAACACCGAAAGGTCCAGTTCCACGAGGTGCGGATCCAGGACATAGCCGCTGTTCGCGGTGCGCAGCGGACCCGTCTTCGTGTTGCCGGGCTGGATCGTCCTACGGATGCCGCTGACGTAGCTCTCCAACGTGGCGATTGAACCCTCGCTGGCCTGCGGTCCCCAGAGGATCTCCACGAGGCGTGTCTTGGACACAGGCGTCCCCAGATTCAGCAACAGGATTTCCAGAATGTGTCGGGGCTTGCAGCCGCCCATGTCCGCTGCCGTGAGCACTGCGCCATTTCGCCGGATCTCGAACGTTCCAAATAGTCGGACCGAAATTCCCGGCGTGTGATCGCCCAAATTATCCACGTTGATCTCCGATTTCCCCACCCAATACTTATTCGCTATTCGGAGAGCCGGAAAGAATTATGGGACGTTCTGAGACTCACTTCCATCCGGCTTTCTAAAGAAACCGTGACATGCCAAACAGGGGGCAACAAGCAATGGAGCTACCCGTTCCTTTGCGCTGCGCAAAGTCGGGTACAGGCGGGAGCGCTACCAAGTATTTTCCGGATGTAATGTGAGTAGTCGGACCGAGGGGCAGGTATTGGCGCACCGCGGGGCCGCAGGCTAACGATTGTTCTATAAGGGGAAAGTTCCGGCTAAAAGACGGCTGTAAATGGCGGCTTTTGAAACCGTCCGAGAAAGCATCCGAATGCCCCGCATCTTGTGACGTGCGTCAATGCGGTCATTGGAAAGCCTTGCTAACGAGATGAATCTTGATACCGCAGCGAATCATTCGGTCCCGTCGAAACAGCACTCAGCCTTGAGTGCCCGCCGGGATAGCGCTGCAATGAACGACAGGGCGGTGGCCTCGCAAGCAAGGATCATCGATGAATCTTCTGCCCCGGTGGCTTTTTCTGCCTAGCCAGACCGGTTCGGGCTCCTGGAACAGTGCCCTTGCCACGAGGGTTACCGCTCGGGCGAGCGGTGTGACGCTCGCGGGGCTTCCTGGGGAGGGGTGGCCCGACAGCATGACGGATCGAACACCTGCCCGGAGCCGGACCGGGCGCATACCGCTTCAATATGCACCGTGTTGCTCCGGCAGGGACGGGTCCGGGGCCGAATGTCAGTTACATGGAACCCATGACTGAATTTTCGGGTCGAAGTGACAGCGACAGAAAGCCGAGCTGGATCGGCGTCAATTGCCTGACAGGCAAGATCGAGCGGATTCCGGTCCTCGATCGCCGTCGGCTCGGCCGAGGCTCTGGGCCGGTCGGCCGCCAGAAGTCCCGACCCCAAGTCAGCTGCTTCGGCTATTCTCATGGTGAATCGGCAGCCGGGCATTTACAGTTCAGCACCGGTCATTTCCCCGAAGCGCGTGAACCGGAATACAGTCGGCCGTCATTTATCGTTCATCTCCGCGGGAACGGTGAGGACACGGATTTCCGTTCCGTCCCGCAGAACAGCCAATTCCAGCGGCACACCAATTGCCTCGGCAAACAGCAGCTTTTGCAGGCTCTCGGCATTGGACACGGCTTTTTCACCGACGCTAAGGAGCACATCGCCGGCCCGAAGCCCCGCCCGCGCGGCGGGCGAGTCGGCGAGGACCTCGACGACGAGCAGCCCTTCGCGGTGTCCGGTCCGGACCACGGAGCTTGGCGGCAGCTGGACCGGGGTGTTGACGAGCCCCAGATAGGCGCGCCGGACCCGTCCGTCCTTGAGCAGCGCGGCGATGATCCGCCGGGACGTGGCGTTGACTGGAACCGCCAGGCCAAGCCCCGCCCCGGCGACTGCCGTGTTGATGCCAACGATCCTGCCCCGTGCGTCCGCGAGGGCCCCGCCGGAACTTCCCGGGTTCAGTGCCGCGTCGGTCTGGATAACGTCCTCGATGATGCGGCGGTTGCGTCCGGACCAGACGGGAATGGAACGCCCCAGCCCGCTGACCACACCGGCGGTCACGGAGCCTGAAAGCCCCAAGGGGTTCCCGACCGCGATGACCAGCTGCCCGACCTTGAGTGACTCAGCATCGCCGAGCTCCGCCGGCCTCGCCGTGGGTGCCCTGCCGTGCACGACTGCCAGATCCGACAGAGGATCCGAGCCGACCACTTCCACGGCCGTGCGCGTCCCGTCGGAGAACACCACACTGCCCCCCTGGGCGCCACCCACCACGTGGGCGTTGGTGAGGAGATACCCGTCCGAGGTGAACAGGACGGCGGAGCCGGCGCCCATGCGGACTCGTCCGTTCCGGCTGTTGCCGGTCACCTCGAGTGCGGCCACATGAGGAGTCACGGCGGCAGCGACACGGATCACCGTTGCCGAGTAGGAATCGAGAGGGTCCTCAGACGCCTCGGGGTCGGGGACCCTGCTGATCATTGTGGCCACAACGCACCTCCTGAACTGGTACTTATCTAAGTCAACCACCGGCGCCGAGGGGGTAGTCCGGAGCCCCCTACGCCCTCAGAGAACTACGCCGGATGTCATGCCATCAGGGCGGCAGTTAATCCGGCAGGCAATCCGCCGCTAGGCTCAGAGGAGACCAGACTTTCAGCCACAGGAGAACCTACGTGAACCCAGCGTCCGCTTCACCCGATCCGCTGCCTCCTCTGGGCCTGAGCTGGGGCATCAAGCGCAGCTTCATCGACTACATCACCAGCCTGCCGGACGGGTCCGTTTCAGCGACCAACGGGGCGACTGTGGCCGCAGCCTCGCTGTTTTGCTTCAGCCCCGAATCGTCCGACTATGACGCGGCGCGCGGCACCGGCGTGCTGCGCTTCCGTGGGGACGTCCGGCTCGCCGGCCACCACGGCATGCTGCTGGTACGGCTGCTGGACCCCTGGATCACATTCACGAGCGGCAGCGGCGTGCTCTCCATCAGCACGGGCGACGGCGGCGGGCAGGACCGCACCACCGTCGGGTTCCTCAGCCCCTCGACGCCGCGCCAAGCCGGCGGGTCCCTGGTCTGGGACCACGTCGACGTCGTCATTTCCCCGGAGGGCTCGGAACTCTTCGACGGCCAGTACGCCGCCGGGCAGCCAATGGATCCGCTTTTCATCCGGGTCACCGGCTAAGACGCCGCCTGCCCTGAATGGAAGCCTGCCGGCTGCCAGCAAGTCGCGGTACAGAACCTCGTTCCAGTTCTGCGCAGCGGACTGGCCGGCCACGAGGCTGCTGGATTCCGCGCCAGGATGCCGGACGTCCGCTGGGACTGGGGACAGGAAACTTGCCCCAACCCCAGCAGTGCGTCCGGCTGGGCGTAAAGCGGCGTCCTAAGGCTTCAGGACGACCTTGATACAGCCGTCTTCCTTCTTCTGGAACATTTCGTAGGCGGCAGCGGCACCGTCAAGGGAAACCTCGTGCGTCTTCAGGTCCATAACGCCGAGCGGGTCGCTCGGGTCTTCCACTATCGGAAGCAATTCCTCGGTCCAGTTGCGGACGTTGCACTGGCCCATGCGGAACTGCAGCTGCTTGTCGAACATGGTGAGCAGCGGCATTGGACTGGCCGTGCCCCCGTAGACTCCGCTGAGCGATAAGGTGCCTCCGCGGCGGACCGAATCGATGGCCGCGTACAGGACCGACATACGGTCCACTCCGGCCGTCTCCATCACTTTCCTGGCCAGCGCGCCCGGCAGCAGGCCGACCGCATTCTGGGCGAACGCACCGACCGGGGAACCGTGCGCCTCCATTCCGACCGCGTCGACGATGGAATCGGGGCCCCGGCCGTCGGTCAGCTCCCGGAGCTCGTCCCTGACGTTCTGCGTGAAGTCTATGGTCTCGATGCCGTGGCGCTCGGCCATCTGACGGCGCTCCAGCACGGGTTCGACGGCGATGACCCGGTGCCCCAGGTGGCGCCCGATCCGGCTCGCGAACTGGCCCACGGGACCCAGGCCGAAGACGGCCAGGGTGCCCGCGGTGGGGAGGGCTGCGTACTTCACGCCCTGCCACGCGGTGGGGAGGATGTCCGAGAGGTAGAGATAGCGCTCATCCGGAAGTTCGTGGCCCACCTTGATCGGACCGTAGTCGGCATGCGGGACCCGCAGCAACTCGGCTTGCCCGCCCGGCACCGAGCCGTACAGCTCGGAGAACCCGAACAGGCTCGCTCCGCTGTTGTGCGAATGCACCTGCGTGGTCTCGCACTGCGATTGGAGCCCCCGCTTGCACATCCAGCAGTTCCCGCAGGAGATATTAAAGGGAATGACGACACGGTCGCCGGCCTTGAGGTTTTTAACTTCGGCACCGACCTCCTGGACAATGCCCATGGGTTCATGGCCCAGGATATCGCCGGCCCTCATGTAAGGCCCCAACACCTCGTAGAGATGCAGGTCCGAACCGCAGATCGCAGATGAGGTGATCTTGATGATGGCATCCGTGGTGTCGCGGATGACGGGATCCGGCACAGTCTCGACACTGACTTTTCGTTTGCCCTGCCAGGTAAGTGCTCTCATCGTGGCTCCTTCGCGTAGCTGAATACTAAGCATGCTGAGTATTCAGCTTAACGCGCCACATTGTGGAGGACAACAAGTCCGGCCGCTGCTATCTGCCGATACCTAGGCGTCCCCGTGCGCCTGCGTCACCTGGGCAGCGGAACCGAACAGCCAGCCGGAGACATCGCTGCGCAGGACAAAGTGGGGTCCACCCGTGGCACTGACACTGCCGGTAGGCACGTAATAACCACGTCCCGCGCCCGGGCCGCCCGCCGCGCGGTCGAGGGCCTCGGTGAGGTGTCTGGGCAGGTGCCCAGCCGGGCCGAGGGCCCGGAGACCGTCGAATTCCTCTGGCGTGAGCCTCCCGAGTACAGCAACGATATCGGCCATCACGGATCCTTTCTGGCGGACGGTTCTTGAAGAATCAGCCTAGGACAGTGGCATGAACGGCACGTGAAATCCGGGCGACGATCATCGAACAGCTGCGGGCACCGGCCGTATACAGGCACCGGTGTTGCGAGTGTCACTGCACATAGTCCCTTTACACCCAGCCAATTAACGGTTGGATGCTGTACCGTTCAATCCCGGGAAACCCAGAACAACGGAATCGAGAATTAACCAGGTGGCAACCGACTATGACGAAGTCCGATCCGACGTTGCGGAATCACGCAACGCCTCGCTGGAGGCCCTCCGCTCCGCGAACGCGCCGGACGCCCGCAGCGTAACCCGTGAGCTGGACGAGGCTGACACCTCCGAAGGCGTCGAGCTGCCGGGCGCCGATCTGTCCGGCGAGGAACTGACGGTCACCGTCATTCCGCAGAAGGAAGACGAGTTCACTTGCTACTCATGCTTCCTCGTCCGGCACCGCTCGCAGCTGGCCCGCGAAAAGGCAGGCCATTCGTACTGCGCTGACTGCATGAGCTAACAGCCTGAACTGAGCTGACCGGCTTCACATTTCGGCAGCATCGCCGCCGGGCATGCCATGCCCGGCACGTTCCGATACGCTCCTCTTTGACGATGCGGCGCGTGCCGGCACGTGGCCGGAAGCAGGAACCATGCGGAGCTGGAGCACAAAGCGGGAGGACCCTGCTCCGACAGAGGCCGACGCGCCCGCTGATGACCGGCTCGCTATCAACAGCTTCGGCACCGGCAGGACCGGTACCGGAGCTGTTGGCGTTGGCGCCGGGACCAAGCGCTTCGGACGCAGCGGGAGCCTCAAGACGGAATGGTCCAGGGCATTCGCGCTCATGCTGGTGGCGCTGCTGCTTGGCGCGCTGGCAACAGTTGTCGGCATGCGGGTCGTTACGGACCAGGTCCAGGAAACGGCCGCCCAGCTCCACCGTGAATCCGATGCCGTGGCAGGATTGCGCTCCGCCCTTGACGCCCATGAACAGGCCGGCCAGCAACTCCTGTCCAATGCGCCGGTGGACCGCCCGGCGTTCCTTCGGCAGCAGCAGGACATCTCGCGCCGTTTCGACGACGCCATCCGGGTCCTCCCCTCCGAGAGGGACATGCGCGCCACCGCGGGCCAGGCCCGCGCCGCGTGGCAGGATGGGCTCGCGGAGCACGGCCTATGGGGCAGCGCGGTGCAGACTCTCACGGGAAACCGCGTGGCCGAGGCCCGGGATCTCGCCGCGTCCGGAGCCGGCGTGCGTGCCCTGCTGGACCGGATCCAGAACTCTTCCCTTGCGTCGATGGACTCGGGCCTGGCGTACAGTGCCGAACTACAGCAGATCGTGATCGCCGCCCGCATCGCCCTGTTCGGGTTGGCCGCAGCCGGCGTCGTCTACTTCCGCAACAGGATCGTCAAATTCCTCATCAGGCCGGTGGAGAGCCTGCACCGCGGGGTTGTTAAAGTGCAGACCGGCGACTACACCCACCGCATCGACGTCGCCCGGTACGACGAGCTGGGCGAACTGGCGGAGGCGTTTAATTCCATGGCCGGCGCCGTGCACGACAGCCATCTGGCGCTGACCCACCGGGCCACCCATGACCCCTTGACCGGGCTGGCAAACCGGGCTGCCTTGACGGAGCGGCTTTCGGCGGCGTCGAAGGCAGGCTCAGACCGCAGGTCCCGGCACGAAGGACTGCTGATTATCGACGTCGATGACTTCAAGGACGTCAACGATTCCCTGGGCCACGAAGGCGGAGACCTGCTGCTGGTCCAGCTGGCCGGCCGGCTCCGGGGTTGCGTGCGGGCCAACGACCTGGCCGCCCGCCTCGGCGGGGACGAGTTTGCGATCGTCGTCACGGACGACGCCGACGGTTCCGTCACCGCCGGAATCGCCGCCCGGATTCATGATGCGCTGCGGGCACCGTTCTCCGTAGGCGACGTCCGCTTGAAAGTCTCCGTGAGCATGGGAGCGGCACAGCGGCGCCGGGAAACCGGCGACGCCGCCGAACTGTTGCGGCAGGCAGACTTCGCGATGTACATGGCCAAACAAGGCGGCAAGGGACGGTATCAGCTATTCGACGCCGAGGGCTACAAAGAGATGGCGTACCGCACCGCCCTCCGGGCCGACCTGGCGACCGCTGTGACCCGGCGGCAGCTTCGGCTCGAATACCAGCCGGTCGCCGACCTGAGCACCGGGGAGATCCTGGGCCTGGAGGCACTCGTGCGTTGGCAGCACCCCACGTTCGGGCTGCTGGGACCCACGGCGTTTATCCCCCTGGCGGAAGAGACGGGAGACATCGAAGCGATCGGCCGCTGGGTACTAAGCACCGCCAGCCGGCAGGCTGCAGGCTGGCGGGCCACAATCCGCCACTGCGGAAACCTTTGGGTCTCCATCAACCTGTCCACGCTGCAATTGCCCAGCCCCCGGAACCTGGCCGCGATCGAGGGCATCCTGATGGATCCCGCCTCGCAGGCGGACATGGTCGTACTGGAAGTCACCGAAACGGCGTTGGCCAGCAGCATCGACGGGGGCATCACGGCGCTCCACCGGCTGAAGAGTTTCGGGGTCCGCATCGCCATCGACGACTTTGGAACCGGATACTCCTCGCTCAGCACCCTGGCCGAGCTGCCCGCGGACATCCTCAAGATCGACCGTTCCTTCCTCTCCGCCAGTACCTCCGACGAGCCGTCAGCCGCCATGCTCGAAGGCATCCTCGGACTGGCCCGCATGCTCAACCTCGAGGCGATAGCCGAAGGAATTGAGGACCTCGGGCAACTGGCTCTGCTCCGGGCCCTGGGGTGCCGCCTGGGGCAGGGGTACTTCCTGTCCCGCCCCGGGCCGGCACCACAGATTGAGGCCCTCCTCGCCTCCGGTGCCCGGCTCCAGCCGCCCACTGGGAACCGGGCCTCAGATTCCTGAGGCAGCCCGCCGTCCGGCTTTCAGCAAACGCAGCCCGCTGGCGAGCACACCCACGTGGCTGAAGGCCTGCGGAAAGTTCCCGAGGAACTCGCCTGTATCGGGATGGATTTGTTCCGGCAGGAGTCCGAGCGGGTTCGCACGGCCGCAGAGTGCCTCGTACAGCGCATAGGCCTCATCGATCCTGCCTTGACCGGCCAGGTTGTCCACGAGCCAGAAGCTGCATAGCAGGAAGGCACCCTCGCCGCCTGGCAGACCGTCCGGGGACACTTCGGGGTGGTACCGGAAGAGCAGGCCGTTGCCGGCGTCGAGGCCCTCCATAATTGCCTTGGTGGTCGAGACCATCCGCGGATCGTCGAAGGCTATGACATTACGGACAGGGAGCGTCAGCAGCGCCGCGTCGAGACCCCCGGTGCCGCCAAGGTTTTCGGTGAACGTTTGCAGGTCCGGGTTCCACGACTGGGTCAATGCGGCTTCGCGGATGGCTTTGGCAGCGGCTTCCCATCTGCCCCTCGGGTACGAGAGTCCCTGCTTGCGGGCAATCTGGATGCCGCGGTCCACGGCCACATAACACAGCGCCGCCGAGTAGGTGAACGGGCGTCCCTCGGAGCGGATCTCCCATGGTCCGCTGTCAGGGGTCCGCCAGCGGGCGATGGCCAGCTCCACGATGGGGACCAGCGCAGCCCAGAGCCGGCCATCCACGCGCCCGCCGCTGTTCGACCACTGGTAGGCGATATCGATGATCTCGCCGTAGACGTCGTGCTGGAGCTGATGGATGGCACCGTTGCCCCACCGGACCGGGGCCGAGCCGCGGTAACCGCGCAGCAGCGGGTCCTGGACCTCGTCCGGCGGTTGCGAACCGTCCAGCGCATACATCACGTGGGGTGCGCCATCCCGTTCAACGTTCGTCAGCACCCACGCGAGGAAGATGTCAGCATCGCTGGGGTCACCGATGCGGCGGAACACATAGTTCGAGAACGACGCGTCCCGCACCCAGGTGTAGCGGTAATCCCAGTTTCTTGGCGCTCCGGGCCACTCCGGCAACGACGAGGTGGCCGCCGCCATGATGGCACCCGTCTCTGCATGGTCCAGCAGCTTGAGCGTCAGCGCCGATCGCTTCATCAGCTCGGCCTGCGACCCCTGGCAGTCCAGGCCGGAGGCCCAGCGCCGCCACGCGGCAACGGTCTGGTCGATGAGCTTCCGCGAATCCGGGTGCTGCCGGAGCCGGAAACGCCCTGACCAGTGCAGGGCTGCTGTGATTGTCTCGCCGGCCCGCAATGTCAGCTCCGCCGACAATCCCCGCCCGTCCGGAGCCAGTTCCACTGACGACCACAGATAGACCTCCGAAACGCGGCCGCTCTCCCACGCGAAGCGCCAGCCCCCGGCGAGCTCGTCAAAAGTGACGCCGGCTTTGGGGACCAGCCGGATGCGGAGGCGCACATCCCCTCCCACCGCCTGGACGAACCGGAGCAGCTCGCTGCGGCCGGCCGGGACGGGTTCGACCAGCTCGGCGCCGGAGCGCAGCGTCAGGCAATCCGTGATTTGGAGCATGCCGCGGTCAGAGGCAAGGGTCGTGACCAGGACACAGGAATCTTCCATGTACCGCTGGGCCGATGACTGGAGGGAAACCGGAGCGATTTCGAAGATTCCGCCATACTCCGCGTCAAGGATTCCGGCGAGGAAGGGCGGGCTGTCGAACTCCGGGATGCAGAGCCAGGAGATTCCGCCGTCCCGCCCCACGAGTGCGCAAGTGGATCCATCGCCGATGAGTCCGTGGTCCTCGATGGGCAGGTACCCGTCCCGGCGAACAATCGAACGCATATGCGCAGCAGGGAACACTACTGCGGACTCCTTCAATCTCCCTGTGTGGCTTCCTCCCTATATTCTCCACCTGTCCAGCCACCGAAACCACAAGTCCGAGGGCGGCCGGTCCCGTGCGGGCCGGCCCTGCCGGCCGAATC
>DASWAW010000106.1:0-3176 GCA_036390955.1 Arthrobacter sp. | reverse complement strand
GCGGTCCGTTGGTGCAGGGGCTTCTACCGAGCCTATCGCAGTGAAACCGTGAGGCAGCTGAAGACCTGACGGGAATGTGGCCAGGAGGCCGTGGTCCTCCCCGCCGCCCAGGACCCAGGCCATCGCATCGGTGCCGAGCAGTCCTGCGGCGGGCAGCAGCGGAACCGCCAGCTGCTCCAGCACGGACGCGTCAAGGTTCAGGACGGTGTGGCTGGCCGACGCCATCCGGTGGCCGTCACGGACGAGCCCGTCGGAGATGTCCATCATGGCCGTGGCTCCGGATTCCCGGGCCAGGGGTCCCGCGGCGAGCGGGGGCATGGGCCGGCACTGGGTGTCCATCAGGGCGCGCTGTTCCTGGTTGAGGGCCTCGACGGGGGTTGCCGATTCCAGCAGCGCGAGTCCCGCCGCGGCGCGGCCCACGGTGCCGGCGAGCGCCAGGGTGTCCCCCGGGCGGGCGCCGGAGCGCAGCACGGGAGAACCGCCGTCGAGCGTGCCGAGAATCGCCACGCTGACAGCCAGTTCGCGGCCCCGGCCAAGGTCTCCGCCGGCCACGGCGCAGTCCGGGGCCCCGAGTTCCCGGATGCCCGCACTGAGTCCGTCGGCGAAGTCCTCGACCCAGGCGACGCGGGTTTCCGGGGGCATGGTGAGACTGACCACGAGGGAGGTGGCACGGGCGCCCATGGCGTTGATGTCGCTGAGGTTCTGCGCGGCGGCCTTCCAGCCGACGTCGTATCCGGTGGTCCGGTAGCCGTTGTTCCACACGAGGCGAAAGTCCTGGTCGGCCACCTGGGTGTCGATGCTGAGAACTGTCCGGCCGTCCGGTGCGGCGACGATGGCGGCGTCGTCGCCCGGGCCCAGGATCAGGGACGGGTTGTGTTCCTGGCCATAGTGCAGGCGCGGGAAGATACGTTCCAGGAGTTGGGACTCGGAGAGCGCCGCCACAGTCAAGGGCGGCGCGGTCCGCGGTGTGGTGTTCAGGGGCGGTTCATTCAGTCGTTCGGGCACAGCCCTACGCTACCGCGGAGGCCGGGAACGACGGCGGCTCCGGCCCTGGGCGTTCGCGGCACAGCCCCGTACGGGGCTGCAGGCAGCTCGTTTCTCTGCGGCTTTTCCCGGCACCGCAAGTGGCGTGCGAAACTCATAGGCATGCCCCCGCCACTGCCCGCGATGAATGCCCTGCCCCGGCGTGTCCGCTGGGGCCTGGCCGCGGTTTCCGGGGCCGTGATGCTGTGGCTGATAATCGCTATCCAGTTGTTCGTCAACGTCGAACCGCTGACTGTGCACCGCACGGACGCCGTGATCATGCTGGGCGGGGCGGCGTCCGAGCGGTTGCCAGTGGCGCTGCGGATGCAGCGGGAGCTCAAGGTGCCGCTGCTGGTGTTGTCCCACACGGACACCCCGGGCAACGCAGCGGCCGACGGGGTGTGCAACGCCACCGCGTTCCCCAGCCCCGGACTGGTGTGTTTCCGGCCCACCGGCATGGATACCCGGAGCGAAGCGGACATCATCGCGGACCTCGTTGCCGCCAACGGCTGGAAGTCCGTGACCGTGGTCACCTCCAGCTACCACGTCACGAGGGCTGCCCGGCTGATCGGCCAATGCACGACGGCGGAAGTGCAGATGGTCGCCTCGCACCCCGCGCTGAGTCCGGGGCAGTGGCTGCGGCGGTTCATCATCGAAACCGGGGGGCTGATTGATGCGTCCCTGCGGCCTGAATGCGCGGATCAGCGGACGGGAATGTAAGAATTGAAGGCGATCAGGCTGAGTCCCTCAGCCGACTGACGATGAACTGAGGCGAGGAGGACAAGCTGTTGGATCATCCCTCCGACGATGTTCCCGGTCTTGTTGCGGCCCCCCGCCACCTGCGGCGCCGCACCTTCCACAAGGAAATCCCGGACACCCTCCTCGTCCCCGGCGCGGAGCCTGCCCCCCTGTCGCCCCGGAGCACTGCGTCGGCCAAACGGGCCGCCGAGCTTGACCCCGACGACGAGGAAGTGGCCTACCGCCGCAAGCGCCTGGCCGCCCTGGTCGCCGTCATTCTCGTAGCCATCAGTGTGCCTGCCTTGATCATCGCTCTCCTGCTTCTGGGATAACCCGCTGCCGGGTAATCTTGCCCAACTACCGTCGCGTCTCTATGGGGGATATCCATGCACACCATCATGCCGATCTTCGGCACCCGGCCGGAGGCCATCAAAATGGCGCCGGTGATCAACGCACTCCAGAATTCGCCGCATTTCGAGTGCATCGTCACCGTCACAGGCCAGCACCGCGAAATGCTGGACCAGGTCAACGAACTGTTCGGCATCGTCCCGCAGCATGACCTGAACATCCTGCAGCAGGGCCAGTCGCTCACCGGCATCATGACGCGCACCATGGACGGTCTGGAGAAGCTCTTCGCCCACACGCGGCCCGACACCATACTTGTCCAGGGCGACACGACGACGTCCACTGCCGCGGCCATCGCCGCTTTCTACCACGGAATTCCCCTGGTGCACGTGGAGGCCGGACTACGCAGCGGTGACCCGCTGTCCCCCTTCCCGGAAGAGGCCAACCGCAAGATCACGAGCCAGATTGCCCGCCTGCACATGGCACCGACCAGCACCAGCCGAGCGAATCTGGTGGCCGAAGGCATCAACCCCGCGGACATCGTGGTCACCGGCAACACCGTGATCGATGCCCTGCTGGCCACGGTGGAGAAGAAGCTGCCGTTCTCTGACCCGCGGCTGGAGGAACTCGCCTCCAGCGGCCGGCGGATCCTGTTGGTCACGACCCACCGCCGCGAGAACCAGGGCGACGCCATGCGCGGTGTCGGACGGGCGCTGGCCCGGATCGCGGATGCCAACCCCGATCTGGACATCGTCCTTCCGGTGCACAAGAACCCCGTCGTGCGTGAAGCTGTCCTTCCGGCGGTGGAGGGAAAGGCCAACGTCCTGGTCACTGAGCCCCTCGCCTATGGTGAGTTCACCCGCCTGCTGTCCGTCGCCCACATCGTGTTAACCGACTCGGGCGGTGTCCAGGAGGAAGCTCCCAGCCTGGGCAAGCCGGTTCTGGTGATGCGGGAGAACACCGAAAGGCCCGAGGCTGTCACCGCGGGCACAGTACTCCTGATCGGAACTGACGAGGAACGGATTGTGGACGAGGTGACCCTGCTCCTGACCGACCGAGATCACTTCGCC
>DASWAW010000105.1:0-4210 GCA_036390955.1 Arthrobacter sp. | reverse complement strand
GGGAACGCGGACTGCGGTGGCGGCAGGGGCAGGGGAGTGCTGCTCGAGCTGGGCATCCATCCGTTTAGTACAGCTCGCCGACCGGGATCTCCACGGCCAGGCGGTTGGACGGGCCGGCGAGGGGGCATGCCCACGCCTCGTTGTAGGCACACGAGGGGTTGTAGGCGAAGTTGAAATCAACGACGAACTCGGCGTCCGGGCCGGAACCCTGCACACCGTGGAAGGCGCCCTTGATGGTGTCCAGCAGGTAGCGGCCCGCGCCGTAGGTGCCGCCAGGCTGCCCGGCCGTGGCGTCGCGGAACGGCACGAAGATGCCGCCGCCGTACCCATTGATCTTCCACACGGCAAGCTGGCCCAGTTCCGGCAGATCGAAGGTGCCGAGCCGGACAAAACGGACCACACCGTCCGTCCCGGTCTCGACGTTCATCTCCCGTCCGGCACCCTCTTTGGTGAGCGGAATGTGGAAGCGGTAGATCGGATCGTAGTCCGCGGTTTTCAGCCCGGCGAAGCTGGACTTCGCGGCCGCCGTGAGCGGCGACGCGGGGTGCGTGCCGAACATCCGGTCGCGCTCCTGGCGCCAGTAGGAATGCGCCTCGGCCGGATCCTCTGCCGCGATCTTGCGCACGTTGGCGTAGAGCGCGAAGGTCCGGAGCCGCCAGTCCGCGATGTCGACGGCGGAGATGTCCGCCACACTGTCCTGGTCCCCAAAATGCGTGGAGTCAAAATCCTGATCCGCCATGCCCCCAGCGTATCCCGCTTTCCCGGTGGCAACCCGCGCCTGCGATGCCGGGACCCGGCGCGGCCCCGGACACGGACTTTGGCGCCTGCGGTGCACCGCCCCGGGAGCTTCCACGAAACGCTGTGCGGGGAACTCCGGGCGGCAAGAAGTCCGGCTACGCTGGCACCATGACTGGGACGGGTACTTTCCGGCTGACATCGGCCCGCGGCATCCGGATCGCCGCTGCCCTGGCGCTCTCAGCCGCCGCGCTGTCCGGCTGCAGCAGTGAAAACAAGGGCACGCCCGCCTGGACGGCGGGGAGCAGCACAGGCGCGGATTCCGCGGAACCGTCGGCGGCCAGCACGACGCCGGGCGCCTCGCCGGGCACGACACCGGGTGGCTCGCCGGGCGCGTCGCCGGGGTCCACGGCCTCCGGTGCGGCGGAACCCGGCTCGACGGCGGCGGCCTGGAAGGTCTTCACCGATCCGGCAAAGTCCGTCAGTTTCGAGCTTCCGCAGGACTGGATCGCCCAGTCGGTCACCCCGGAGCAAGGGACCTTGCCCGGCGCCCTCAAGATTGAGGTCAAGGACGCCAAGGGCGGCTACCTCGCCACCCTGCAGACCGGACTCCAGCCCCAGCCCGCTCCGGCCTGTGCGGACGGGGCCGCGAAACCGTACGTCGTCGTCAGCAGTGTCCCGGTGGAGCTGCCGCACCGCGGCGGAGAAGGCACCATCGATCCGCATGTGGTGTTCCGGGTGATCCAGGGCTACAAGTACTTTGGCTCCTACGGCATCACCAATGTCGTCGGCGGCGCGGAAGGGAAGTCCTGCCTGCTGCAGAACCTGGTCCGCGGCCCCGAGGGCAAGGGGGATTACTCCTTCGCTGACCTGACCGAGCTCAAGACGTTCGCCCCGGACCAGAAGGTTGCACCGGCCAAGGCTTTTGACACCCTCGACCAGGCGGCCAAATACGTCAACGAGGGCTCGGAGTTCGCCGACGTCCAGCGGATGCTAATGTCTCTGGAGATCAAAAACTAGTCCCGCACCGCCCGTACACACCCGGGCCGGGAGCGGTGGCTTCACCCGCCGTTACTCTCACACCCCGGAGATTCATGGAACGCTCTGTTGCCGCCCGCATGGCCTTCAAAACCGTGGCCGACACGAAGGTCGCCCTGGCGGTGTCCGTGGCACGCAATTCCGGCTACAGCGGCTTTACGGAATCCTTGTCCGTGACCTCCGCCGGCGAAGATGTCCCGCTGACCGAGCTCTCGGACCACCACGGCGGGCGCTTCCACTACATGGAATTCGCTGAACCCACCGAAGTGCTCGTGGAGTACACAGCCAGCGTCTCCGGCTTCGCGCAGCCGGAGGAGCCGCGGCTGATGGAACTCATCCGCTACGTCCGGCCGAGCCGCTACGCCGAGTCCGACCGGCTCCTGCCGACTGCCTACGCGGAATTCGGCGGCCTGCACGGCAGCGAGCTGGTGCACGCGGTGCGCAATTGGGTCTTCAGCGAGCTGCGCTATATCAGCGGATCCTCACGGGGGACCGACGGCGCCGTGGAGACCCTCCTGCACCGCCGCGGGGTCTGCCGCGACTTCGCCCATCTGGCGATCTCGCTGCTGCGCGCCCTCAATGTTCCCGCCAGGCTGGCTGCGGTCTACGCCCCGGGACTGAGCCCCATGGACTTCCATGCGGTGGCCGAGGCCCACATCGACGGCGCCTGGTACGTCATCGATCCCACGGGCCTGGCACCGCGGGAGAGCATGCTCCGGATTACCGCCGGCCGGGACTCCTCGGATACCGCTTTCCTGTCGACGGTGGGCGGCAGCCTGTCGCTGACACAGCTTCAGGTCACAGCCATTGTCGACGGCGACCTGCCGGACGAGGATCCGGCGAAGCTCGTTTCCCTCCAGTAGGGCCGTTCCAGTAGGGCCGCTCCTCAGCGCGCCGTCACCGAGGCACGCAGCTTCTCCGTCAGGCGCAGCAATTCCTGCTGCTCGGCCGCCGTCAGCGCCGGGCCCACCAGGGCAGCGATGTCGCGGACGTGTTCCCTGCCGATCTGCTTTTGCAGCTCCAGTCCGGCTTCGGTGAGCCGGACCAGAACGCCGCGGCCGTCGTCGGGCGCGGGCATCCGCTCCACGAGACCGCGTTTTTCAAGGCGTTCGACGAGCCGGCTGAGGCTGGACTGGCTCAGCAGCACGTGGTCGTTGAGCTCGTTCTGGCGCAGCCAGCCGGACGGACAGCGCGAGAGCGTGAAGAGCACGTCGTACTCGTTCAGCGCCAGGTTCTTGAACGCGGGGCCGGCCTGCAGCCTGCGCATGACCGCCACCTGGGCGCGGAACAGGGATTCCCAGGTTTCCGCGGCCAGGCGCACCGGCGACTCGCTGGTTTTCGTGGACATCACACGCCCTTAGGGCTGGCGGTTTCGCTGGAGGACTGCCCCGCTGCGGCCAGGGATGCGGCGACGCGGCCGGCGTGGGTGGGCGGTTCGGGGATATGCGCCGGGGTCTTCTCGGCGTATTCCTTGCGCAGGACCGGCAGGACCTCTTCGCCGAACAGGTCCAGCTGTTCCAGCACGGTCTTCAGCGGGAGGCCGGCGTGGTCGATCAGGAACAGCTGGCGCTGGTAATCGCCGAAGTACTCCCGGAAGGTCAGCGTCTTTTCGATGACCTCCTGCGGGCTGCCGACGGTCAGCGGGGTCTGCGAGGTGAAGTCCTCGAGCGACGGGCCGTGGCCGTAGACGGGGGCGTTGTCGAAGTAGGGGCGGAACTCCTTGACGGCGTCCTGGGAGTTCTTCCGCATGAAGAACTGGCCGCCGAGGCCCACGATCGCCTGGTCGGCGTTGCCGTGGCCGTAGTGCTCGTAGCGTTCGCGGTAGAGGCCGATCAGCTGCTGGTAGTGCTCCTTGGGCCAGAAGATGTTGTTCGCGAAGAAACCGTCGCCATAGTAGGCAGCGACTTCCGCGATCTGCGGCGTCCGGATCGAACCGTGCCACACAAAGGGGGCCACGCCGTCGAGCGGGCGCGGGGTGGAGGTGAAGTTCTGCAGCGGCGTGCGGTGCTTTCCGGACCAGTTGACGGTGTCCTCGTCCCAGAGGCGCCGCAGCAGGCTGTAGTTCTCGATCGCGAGTTCGATTCCGTCCTGGATGTTCTTGCCGAACCAGGGATAGACGGGAGCGGTGTTGCCGCGGCCGAGGACCAGGTCCACGCGGCCGTCGGCCAGGTGCTGGAGCATGGCGAAGTCCTCGGCGATCTTCACCGGGTCATTGGTGGTGATCAGCGTGGTGGCCGTGGACAGGATGATGCGCTCTGTCTGGGCGGCGATGTAGGCCAGGGTCGTGGTGGGGGAAGAGGAGAAGAAGGGCCGGTTGTGGTGCTCGCCAATGGCGTAGACATCCATGCCGATTTCCTCGACCTTTTTGGCGATCGCCACGGACGCCTTGATGCGTTCGTGCTCCGTGGGGGTCCGGCCCGTGGTGGGGTCGGTGGTG
>DASWAW010000104.1:0-8218 GCA_036390955.1 Arthrobacter sp. | reverse complement strand
GCCGAGAAGATCGGCTTCGTCCAGTTCGCCGTCGGCGCCGTCTCCGGCCCGATGGACGCCTTCCTCACCACCCGCGGGCTCAAGACCCTCGGCGTCCGGATGGACCGGCACAGCGACAACGCCCAGGCCGTGGCCGAGTGGCTGCTGGAGCGCCCCGAGGTGGAGGCCGTGCTGTACCCGGGACTGCCCTCGCACCCCGGGCACGAGCTGGCCAAAAAGCAGATGAAGAAGTTCGGCGGGATGATCTCCGTGCAGTTCAAGGGCGGCGAGGCGGCGGCACGCAAGGTGGCCGAATCGACCTCCGTGTTCACCCTCGCGGAGTCCCTGGGCGGCATCGAATCCCTGATGAACTACCCCTCGGAAATGACGCACGCCTCGGTCAAGGGCACCGAACTGGCCGTTCCGGTCAACCTGATCCGGCTCTCCTGCGGCATCGAGGACGTCGAGGACCTCATCGCCGACCTTGAGCAGGCTTTCGCGCAGATTGCCTCCGCCGGCGAGTCGGGCAGCTAAGCAGCCGTGACCACCACCACCAGGGCCATGCCCTCCACCATGCGCGGCTGGCTCGCGACGGCGGCCGGCGCGGCCGCCGTCGTCGCCGCCCTGGTGGTGCTGTACTCGGCCTACGATCCGCTGCTGAACGACTTCGAGGTCTACTTCTACGGCGGCAACCGGGTGCTCCAGACCGGGGAGACCGGCGTCAATGAGCTCTACGCGGCCCGGGACGGTCTGCCCTTCACCTACCCGCCGTTCGCCGCGCTGCTGTTCGCGGCGATGGCGGCGCTGGGCCAGGGCGGCGGCGGCCTGGTCTTCATCACCACGGCGCTGCTGGGCGCGGGAATCGTGTCCGCCTGGCTCGCTCGGCACTACTTCCGCCTCGGCGGCTGGCGGAACGCTGCCGCCGACTGGCGGTTCCGCGCTGTGACCCTGGCCGGCACCGCCGCGATCCTGCTCCTGGGACCCTGGCGGGACACGTTCGACTTCGGCCAGATCAACATCATCCTGATGGGCCTGATCCTGGCCGACTTCGCGCTCTACGGCAAAGCCCGGGCCGGGGAGATCCGCTGGCCCGCCGGGCTGCTGATCGGCATCGCGGCCGGCATCAAGCTGACCCCGCTCGCCTTCGGGCTGTACTTCCTGGTCCGCCGGGACTTCAAGGCGCTCGGCTGGATGGCGGCCGGCTTCTTCGGGTCGATCGGCCTGGCCTGGGCCGTCCTGCCCCACGCCTCGCTCACCTTCTGGACCAAGATCCTGCCCGACACCGGACGCATCGGCGGACCGGCCTATGTGGACAACCTCTCGGTCAAGGGCCTGCTGCTGCATCTGGGGCTCCCGGATTCCGGCGTGACCAGCCTGGTCTGGCTGGTGCTCTGCCTGGCCCTGGCCGCCGTCGCCGCGCTGGTGATCCGGTGGGCGGTGGACGCGGACGAGAACTTCGTCGCCGTCTCCGCCACCGCCGTGCTGATGCTCCTGGTCAGCCCGGTGTCCTGGTCGCACCACTGGGTCTGGATGGCCGTGGCGCTGCCCTGCATGGGCTTCGCGATCCACCGCGTGCCGTCCCGGAACGGGCGGATGCGCCTCGCCGGCTGGATCATCGTCGCGTTCTCGGCCCTCGCCTTCTACCTGACGCCCAAGTACCTCTCCGTCATGGCCGGCGCGGCCGAATGGGGCAAGGACCCGCAGACCCAGTGGCAGCTCATTGTGGCGAGCCTCGGCGTGTGCTGCGGCATCGCCATGCTGGTTTACTGGGCGCTGGCCTACCGCCCCTCCCGCGCCGCGCTCCGCGACGCACTGGCCCTGCGGCCCACCGGCGCTCCGAACCGCGCGCCCCGCTGACGCACTGACTTGGCGCGGGGGTCTGGCTTTCTTGAAGAAAGTCAGCTAGTTTTGTCCGCATGGCACTTCGATCAGACTGGTCCGGGCGGACCTGCAGCATGGCGCGCGGCCTGGACATCCTCGGGGACCCGTGGGGCATGCTCGTCCTCCGCGAGGTCTTCTTCGGCAACGGCCGCTTCGACGCGATCAAGTCCCGCCTCGGGGCCGCCGACTCCGTCCTCACCAAACGCCTGGCCGCACTCGTCGACGCCGGGCTGCTCACCCGGCGGCCGTACGACGACGGCGGCCGCACCCGCCAGGAGTACGTCCTCACCGCCAAGGGGGAGGACGCCCTGCCGGTGCTGAACGCCGTCGTCCTCTGGTCCGAAAAGCACCTGCCGGCGCCCTCGGAGCAGGCCCACATGTTTGTGATCCACACCGGCTGCGGGGCGCGCACCACCTCCGCGGACAGCTGCACCGCGTGCGGGGAACGGCTCACGGCCCGGAACACCAGCTGGCACAGCCTCACCAGAACCCCGGACCCCGTGCCCCTCGCCGCCGCCCCGGACCCCTCGGCCGGCACCACCACCCACGCGAACGGAACCGCCGCATGAGCGCCCCCCAAAACACCCTGCGGGCCAGTCGCCGGCGGAGGATCCACCCGGCCTGGATCGTCGCGGCCGTCGCGTTCCTGGCGCTCGTCGGCGCCGCGGGCTTCCGGGCCGCGCCGGGGGTGCTGATGGTGCCGCTGCAAAACGAATTCGGCTGGTCGACCACCGTGCTCTCCGCCGCGGTCAGCATCAACCTGGTGCTCTTCGGCCTCACCGCGCCCTTCGCCGCGGCCCTGATGGAGCGCTTCGGCGTCCGCGCCGTCACCGCCGTGGCGCTCGTGCTGATCGGGGCCGGCAGCGCCCTGACCGTGCTGGTGGCCGAGTCCTGGCAGATCCTGCTGACCTGGGGGGTGCTGATCGGGCTCGGGACCGGGTCCATGGCGCTGGTCTTCGCTGCGACCATTGCCAACACCTGGTTCGTCAAGAACCGCGGCCTGGTGATCGGCATCCTGACCGCCGGCAGCGCCGCGGGACAGCTGGTCTTCCTGCCGTTCATCGCCGCGCTGGCCCAGGACCCGGGGTGGCGGCAGGCGTCGCTGCTGATCGCCGCCGGCGCCCTGGCCGTGGTGCCGCTGGTGCTGAAGTTCCTGAAGAACTCACCGGCCGAGGCCGGCGTGCTGCCCTACGGGGCCGAGGCGGAGCCCGGGTCCACGCCGGGGTCCACGCTGGAGGCCACGTCCGAATCCACGCCCGGAACGGGTCCGGCCGGAGCCGGAGAACCCCGCCGCAATGCCGCCGTCCGGGCCCTGCAGGTGCTCAAACGGGCCAGCCGGGTGCGGACCTTCTGGGCCCTTGCCGCCGGGTTCGCCATCTGCGGCGCCACCACGAACGGACTGATCGGCACCCACTTCATCCCCTCCGCCCACGACCACGGCATGTCCCAGACGACGGCGGCAGGCCTGCTGGCCGTCGTCGGGATCTTCGACATTGCGGGGACGATCGCCTCCGGCTGGCTGACGGACCGCTTCAACCCGCGGATCCTGCTCGCGGTCTATTACCAGTTCCGCGGGATTGGGCTGCTGGTGCTGCCGTTGCTGCTGAGCGCCACCGTCCAGCCCAGCATGATCGTGTTCGTGGTGATCTATGGACTGGACTGGGTGGCCACCGTGCCGCCGACCGCCGCCATCTGCCGCCAGGTCTTCGGCGCGGACGGCAGCGTGGTGTTCGGCTGGGTCTTCGCCGCCCACCAGCTCGGTGCGGCCGCCGCGGCGCTGGCGGCCGGCGCCATCCGGGACGCCACCGGACAGTACACCTACGCCTGGTTCGGCGCGGCCGCGATGTGCACCATCGCCGCCGTGATCAGTGCGACCATCCGCAAGGACGCCGGCCAGAAGGGTGTTGTCGCAGTCCCCGCGTAGGGTTTCGGTAGGATGACAGCGGGGCTGGGCGCCTTGCCGGCGCCCCGAACGGCCCCGAATCAGCCAGATTTTGGGGGACCCTTGTCACTGCTCGATGCCGAAAACAGGCCCGCCCTGCCCGAACCACTACCGCCCGCCGGGCTGTCGCAGCGGCTTCCGGTGCCGCAACTGCTGCGGCTCTCCACCATCCTGGCCCTGGCCGCGGTGCTGTTCCTGGTGTGGACCTGGCTCGGTGTCTGGGCGAAGCAGGGCCTCGACTTCAGCGTCTACTGGCACGGCGGCAAGATCCTCAACGACGCCGGGGCTGCGCCGTCGGACCTCTACCGGGGCAACATCGACTGGGCCGGCGGTCCCCAGCTGCCGTTCACGTACCCGCCGTTTGCCGGGCTGCTCTTTGGCCTGCTGGCCAGGCTGCCGGAACCCGTGGCGCTCACGCTGTTCAACGCGGCCGGGACCATGGTGGCGGGCTGGATTTCCCTGCGCGCCGTAAAGTACTGGAACGCCAGGGTTGACTGGCGGGGCGCCTTCACTTCGGCACGCAACCGCTGGGGCGCCGCCGTGCTGGTCCTGGCCGTCCTGAACCTCGGTCCCTGGCGCGAAACCCTGGCCTTCGGGCAGATCAACATCCTGCTCATGGGCCTGATGGCGGCGGACCTGTTGTCCCGGAACCGGCGCTGGACCAGCGGCTTCCCCGGAAGCGGATTCCTGGTGGGCGTCGCCGCCGGCATCAAGCTGACACCGCTGGTGTTCGGGCTGTACTTCCTGATGCGAAAAGACTGGCGCGGGCTGCTGAATATGAGTGCGGGCTTCGCCGGCACCGTGCTGGCCGGCTGGTTGCTCCGTCCGGCCGAGTCCCTGCAGTTCTGGTTGGAGATCCTCCCGGACACGTCCCGGATAGGCGGCGCCGGCTACGTCGACAACCTCTCCCTCAAAGGGGCGCTGCTGCACTTCGGCGTCCCGGAAGCTTCGGTCACCCTGCCGTGGTTGCTGCTGAGCCTGCTGGTGGTGGCGGTGGCCGCCCAGGTCATCCGGTTGGCCAGTGCCCAGGGGTCGCGCGTGGTGGCCATCTCGACGACGGCGCTCACCATGCTGCTGATCAGCCCGGTGTCCTGGTCACACCACTGGGTCTGGGTCGCGGCCGTTCTCCCGGCCTTCGCCTGGACCCTCCGCGAGACGCCGCTGCGATACCGCGGACTGCGGTGGCTCATGGGCGCAGTGCTGGGGATCTCCGTCCTGGTCTTCCTGTTCTCGCCCAAGACCATTGGTGCGGCGCTTGGTGCGGAGAACCTCAACATCCAGACGCCGGGCCCCTGGATCATGGCCTCCAGTGCCGGCGTGTTCTGCGCCCTTGCCATCCTGGTGTGCTGGCTCCTGGTGCTCCGGCGCGGCTCGCTGTCCCCGGCGTTCGATGTCCACCGGGATGTCGAGCCGGCCAAAATCTAGGGGTCCGAGGCAAGGGCAGGCAAGGGCAGGGCGGACGCTAGGCTGGTCGGCATGGACGCCACCTCGCCCACGACCCCACCCATCCCGCCCGCAGCGCCGCTCGGCAAGACTGTCCTCGTGACCGGCGTCGGCAGGCTGGCGGGAATCGGCGCGGGCATCGCGCGCCGGCTGGCGGCAGACGGCTGGGACCTCGTGCTGACGTACTGGCAGGAATATGACGCCCGGATGCCCTGGGGCGTCCAGCCCGACGACGTCGAACGCCTCACCGCAGAACTTCAGGCGGCCGGCGCCGCGGTCGTGACCCTGCCGGCAGACTTCCAGGACCCGCAGGCTGTGGACCGGCTGATGGAGGACATCGCGGCGGAGGCCGGGCCCCTGCAGGGACTGGTGCTGAGCCACGCCGAATCCGTCGATTCGGGCATCCTGGATACCTCTTTGGAGAGCTTCGAGCGGCATTTCGCCGTCAATACCCGTGCCAGCTGGCAGCTGATCGCGGCGTTTGCCCGGCAGGTCCCGGCGGACGGCGGCGCCGTAGTTGCCCTGACCAGCGACCACACGGCCTTCAACCTGCCCTACGGCGCGTCCAAGGGCGCGCTGGACCGGATTGTGATTGCGGCTGCCCGCGAACTCGGCCCGCAGGGGATCAGCGCCAACGTGCTTAACCCGGGGCCGGTCGACACCGGCTGGATGGACCCGCAGCTGCGCGCAGACCTGGCCCAGCGCCAGCCCGGCGGACGGCTCGGAACCCCGGCGGATGTGGCCGGGACGGTGGCGTTCCTGCTCTCGCCCGACGGCCGCTGGGTGTCTGGCCAGCTGGTGAAGGCCGACGGCGGCTTCTCCGCCTGAGGCGCCCGGCCCGCCTGAGGGGCCCGGCCCAGCGGAAGGTGCCCGGCCTAGCGGAAGGCGGGAAGCCCGGTGATGTGCTGGCCCAGGACCAGGGTGTGGACCTCGTCGGTGCCCTCGTAGGTGCGCACCGATTCCAGGTTGGCGGCGTGCCGCAGCGGCGAGTAGTCCAGGGTGATGCCGTTCCCGCCCAGGATGGTCCGGGCCTCCCGGGCGATGGTGATTGCCTCACGCACGTTGTTGAGCTTGCCCAGCGAGATCTGCTCGGGACGCAGCTTCCCGGCGTCCTTGAGCCGGCCCAGCTGGAGTGCCAGCAGGGTGCCCTTCTGGATCTCCAGCAGCATGTTCACGAGCTTCTCCTGGGTCAGCTGGTACCCGGCGAGCGGCCTGCCGAACTGCATACGCTCCTGCGCGTACTTCAGGGCGGCCTCGTAGGAGTCCCGGGCCGCGCCCATCGCGCCCCACGCGATCCCGTAGCGCGCCTCGTTCAGGCAGCTGAACGGGCCGCGCAGGCCGCGGGCTGCCGGGAGCAGGGCCTCCGGGCCCAGCCGGACGCCGTCGAACGTGACATCGCACTGGATCGAGGCGCGCATCGAGAGTTTCTGCCCGATCGGCGTCGCGGTCACCCCCGGGGTGCCGGCCGGGACCAGGAAACCATGGACGCCGTCGTCGGTCATCGCCCACACCACCAGCACGTCGGCCACCGAGGCGAGCCCGATCCAGCGCTTGGCGCCGTCCAGGATCCAGCCGGCGTCCATGCCGGTGCCGTCGCGGCGGGCGAAGGTCTTCATCGCGGCGGGGTCCGAGCCGGCCGTGGGCTCAGTCAGCGCGAAGCTGCCAATCAGTTCCCCGGCGGCCATCCGCGGGAGCCACTCCTGCTTCTGCTCCTCGGAGCCCCACTTGTGGATCGCCGTCATCGCCAGCGAGCCCTGCACCGAGACGAAGGTGCGGATGCCGGAATCGCCGGCTTCCAGTTCCATCGCCGCCAGCCCGTATTCGACGGCGGAGCGGCCCGGGCAGCCGTAGCCCTCCAGGTGCATGCCCAGGACGCCGAGTTCCCCCAGCTCCGGGGCCAGCTCGAGCGGGAAGACGCCGCCGTCGTACCAGCCCGCGATGCCCGGGCGGATGCGCTGGTCGGTGAAATCGCGGACCCGTTCCCGGACGGCCAGTTCCCCGGCACTCAGCAGGGAATCGATGGCCAGGACGTCGGACACGTCTTCGGACCTTGGGGGAAGACCAGCTTCGTTGCTCATTCCAGCATCCTACGGTCTCGGCCCGGCGGCGGCCCCGGCCTACACTGGTGCCATGGACACCGCTACCGTTCTCGCCGTATGCCGCGTACACCAGCTGCTGGAGGACGCCGGCAGCGTCGGCGTCACCGCGATCGACAAACGGCCCGTGGCCGGACCGGTCCGGGTCCACAAGCTCGGACTGCGCGGTGACGTCCAGGCCAGCCGCGTCCACCACGGCGGCGAGGACCAGGCGCTCTACGCCTACTCCCAGGACGACGCCGACTACTGGGCCGCGGAGCTCGGCCGGGAACTGCCGCCGGGGATCTTCGGCGAGAACCTGCGCGTCGCCGGCATCAGCGCCACCGACGCCCTGATCGGCGAACGCTGGAAGATCGGACTCGACGTCGAGGTTGAGGTGACCTCCCCGCGTACACCCTGCGCCACCTTCCAGCGCCGGATGCACGAGCCGCACTGGGTGAAACGGTTCGGCGAGGCAGGGCGGGTCGGGACCTACCTGCGGGTGGTGCGGGTGGGCAGCATCCAGGCGGGGGACCACATCCACCGGATCTTCCTCCCCACCCACGGGGTCACCATTGGCAAGTGGTTCAGCGATCCCACGGTGGAGGACATGGAGGCCCTGCGGGACGCCGACGCCGACGGCGAGATCCGGCTCCAGCCGGAGTACCGCGCGGAGTTCGAGAAGCTGCAGCGCCGCCCCGGGCTCTAGCGGATCGGGGGCCCGTGTGCGCAAGCTCACCGCCGTCGGGGGCCCCCGGGTTACCCATGCGCGGATCCATGCCCTACAATTGAACTATCCCCCACTCCGGAAATCCCTTATTTCCTGCCCAATTCTTGAGGCAAGACTGGTAAGTGTTGGGGCCCGCGCAATTGAGATGCGGGCATTTTCATAGGGAGA
>DASWAW010000103.1:0-6556 GCA_036390955.1 Arthrobacter sp. | reverse complement strand
AGTACTGCGCAGAGGCCCGTGACCAGGGTGAGTAAGCCGACCGTCACCACGACGGCCGTGTCAGGATCGCCCCGCTCGAACCGGCGGACCAGAAATCGCTCCACCAGCGCGCCGATGAAGAACGACAGCACCACCGCTATGACGATTGCGAGGAGAAGCGGCAGGCCCAGCTGGACGAAGACGTAGGCAATGTAGCTGGACAGCACGGCCAGGCCGCCCTGGGCGAAGTTGATCAGGCCGGTCGCCTGGTTCACGAGCACGATCGCGAGGGCGAGGGCAGCATAGATGGAGCCGGTGGAGAGTCCGTCGACCACGAGTTGGATGAAGGTGCCCATCCGCGTTCAACCCCCCAGGTAGGCGCGGCGGATTTCATCCATGCCCTTGAGCTCGGCCGAGGATCCGGTCAGCACGTTGCGGCCCGTTTCGAGGACGGTCGCCGTGTCGACCAGCGAGAATGCGAGGTTTGCGTTCTGCTCGACAACCACCATGGCGATGCCCGATTCGCGCCGGAGCCTGCGGATCGCATCGTAAACGGTCTTGGCTGTGCTGGGTGCCAGCCCGAGGGACGCTTCGTCGAGCAGCAACAGCTTGGGTTTGGCCATGAATGCCCGGGCCACAGCGAGCATCTGCTGCTCACCGCCGGACAGTGCCGCCGCCCGCGAGCCAACACGGTCCTGGAGTTGCGGGAACAGGTCCAGGCAGTAGTCGACGTCCGCGGAGATCGCCTTCCTGCCTTTGCGAAGGTAGGCGCCCACCAGCAGGTTCTCGCGTACGCTGAGCTGGCCGAGGGTTCCGCGGCCCTCAGGGACGTGGGCGATTCCCAGGGCGGCCACCTGGTCGGGGCGTAAACCCCGGATGTCGCGTCCGTCGAACGTGATCCGTCCCCCGGTGCGCACCGTGCCGCTGATCGCCCGCAGGGTGGTGGTTTTGCCCGCCCCGTTCGCGCCCAGGATGCCCACGGAACCGCCCTCGGGGACACTGATCGAGACCCCGTCGAGCACCTGTACGGGCCCGTAGGACGCCGTTATGTCGGCCAGTTCAAGCAGCGTCATCCTCGGAGTCCTTCCCGATGTAGGCCTCGATCACGCGGGGATCGGACTGCGCCTCGGCTGCGGTGCCGGCCATGAGCTTGCGGCCGTGGTCAAGGACGACGACCTGGTCAGTGAGGGCTGAGATGAGTCCCATGTGGTGCTCGACGATGATGATCGTGATGTCCTGCTCGGCCCGGATCCGTTTCACAGTTTCGATGAGTTGCTGTACCTCGCCGTGCGATAGACCCGCCGCGGGCTCATCGAGCAGTAGCAGGGCAGGCTTGGAGAGCAGGGCCCGCCACAGCTCAATACCCTTGTGAAGTCCATGCGAAAGCTCATCGGCCGGGAGCTCTGCCGCCCAACCGAGACCTGCGTGCTCGAGGAGTTCAAGCGCCTCGGCACGGATCGCGCGCTCGGCCCGGACTGTGTACGGCAGCCGCAGCGCCCACGAAACGGGCCCACCGGGAAGCCGGATGTGCCCCCCGAGCAGCACATTCTGCAGGACGGTGGCGCTCAGTTCGAGGGCGGGGTGCTGGAAGGTGCGCGCCAGGCCGAGGCGTGCCAGGCGGGACGGAGGACTCCCCCGCACCTCGGTGCCGTTGATGGTGACCGACCCGGAGCTCGGCTTGTAGTGGCCGCTGATGCAGTTGAAAAGGGACGTTTTGCCGGCGCCGTTGGGACCGACCAGGCCAAGGATGACACCCGGCTCGACGTCGAAGCTCACCTCCTGCAGCACCTTGACGCCGCCGAAGTGAAGGTTCACGTCCTTCAGGCTCAGGCTTGCGGCCACCGGAGTACCTTCCTGTCGCATCATTGCTAGGAAACGACGCGATCGGTCACGACCGCCCGAGACCGACGGTACGGATCGGAGACGAAATTGTCAACGATTTTGAATGCGTTTTGCTGGCCGTTGATTGGGGCGCCGCCGGCACCCTAGCCGCCCGCGACGGACTGGATGATAAGGACCTCCTGGCCCGGGCACACTTCCGTGGCCAGGCCCTCCAGGCGGCGGATCTCATTCCCGTTGACGTATATATTCACGTAGCGCCGGATCGCCCCGGTTTCATCCCGCAACCGCCTCGACAGGGCAGGGTAGTCCCCGGTCACCAGGTCCAGCACCCCCTCCACCGTCACCGCCGCGTCTGCGGGCGCCGTCAGGCAGGATTGCCCGCCGGCCAGCGGCTGGAGCACGCTGGGCAGCACGACACTGATCCCGGCCACGGCGCCTCAGGCGTTCACAGCGGCGGCCGGGACCGCGGGGCCGGATGCGACAGCCGGGGAGACGGCCGCGGCCCGCACGCACAGCACGTCCGGCAGGTGCGAGGCCACCTCGGCGAAGTGCTCGCCTTCGTCGGCACTGGCGTAGACGCTGCCGCCGCGCGTGCCGAAGTACACGCCGGCCGGATCGGCCGCGTCGACGCAGGCGGCATCCCGGAGAACGGAATTGAAATCCGCTCCGGGCAGTCCGTCGTCCAGCCGCTTCCAGCTCGCGCCGGCGTCGTCGGTCCGGTGAACGGCAAGCTTGCCCTCCGGCGGGATCCTTTCGCCATCCGCTTTGAGCGGGATCACCCAGGCGGTGCCGGCCCGGCGGGGGTGCGTGAGCATAACGAAGCCGAAGTCCGCCGGCAGTCCCTCCGCAATCGATTCCCAGTTTTCGGCGTCATCGTCGCTGCGATAGACGCCATGGTGGTTCTGCGCGTAGAGGCGCCCGTCGACGGCGGCATCGGCAGCGATCTTGTGCACGCACTGGCCGAATTCCGGGTTGGGATCGGGCATGAAGTAGGCCGAAATTCCCTTGTTCCGCGGCTCCCAGGAGCTGCCGCCGTCGAGCGAGCGGTAGACGCCGCCGGTGCTCATGGCGACATGCACCTTCTCGCCGGTCTGGTCGACCACGATGGAGTGCGCCGCTGCGCCGCCGTACCCGGCTCCCCATTCGCCGCGGTGCGGGTGGTCCCAGAGCCCGCGGTTGAGCTCGAAGTGCTCGCCGCCGTCGGTGGACTTCCAGACCGAGATCGGCTCGCAGCCGGCCCAGACAACGCCTGGGCGGGACTCGGCGTCGGGATGGATCTGCCAGACACGCTCCAGGGCGGCGTCCGTGCCCTCGGGGAATCGGATGGCGCCCTGCTCAGGCTCGTTCCACGTTTCGCCCAGGTCGTCGGAGTGGAAAACCGTGGGGCCCCAGTGCTCGGAACGGACGCCGACCAGGATCCGGGTCCGGCCGTCGCGGGTGTCGATGCCGATGCTGGGGACCTCGCTCATCAGGAAATGCGGGCCGGACAGGGACCAGTCTTTGCGGTCCGGGCTCGTCGCCAGCCAAAGACCCTTCTTGGTGCCGATCGCCAGGACGTAACTCTCTGCGGTAGCCATGCCCCCTATGCAACCACCACAGCAAGGCGGCCGCAACGGTTTTGGGGGCCTGGTTTGGGCCGGCTCATTTCGTCCGGCTGGTATCGTCCGGCTGGTTTCGTCCGGCTGGGTCAGTCCACGAATTCGGACTGGGTCTCGATGAAATCCCAGTCGGCGTCGGTCAGCACCCCGGCAACAGCATCCGGGTGCGGGCCTCCGGCTTCGGCAATGCCCTGCAGCACGGGCAGCGGCAGCTCGGCCGCGCGCAGGTTTTCCCGCAGCCACTCCTTGCTCGCCAGATCCAGATCCAGCCACCACATGAAGATTTCCACGGCGGTCACCCTTTCCTTAGTTCCTCAACGTTAGGCCCGGCACCGCGGGGCTTCAAGGGGCCGCTTGGCTCTGGCGGCCTACAGGGCCGACAGGACGCCCGCGGCCCGCTCAAGTGCGCCGGGCATGAACGAGTGGCAGGCCCGGGTGCCGCGCTTTTCGCGGCCTCGCCGCCGTCGGACTAACCCACGTCCGCTCCGGCGGGAAACCGCCCCGGCGCATCGGTTTCCTCCCTGCTGGCCCGCGGAAAGTCCGGGGAGTAAAGCCCTGTTCAGGCGGCGCGGCGGGAGCCACAATGGGGTATGTCCGCCGAGAGCACGAGTGGTCCGCCGCCCCTCGTCGTCGGCGTGCTCCCGGGACAAGGCCCCGAAGTGCTGCGGACTGCGGCCGCGCTGGCCAAGAGACTCGCCGCCCCGCTGATCTGCGCCCATGTGGATGAGGAAAGCTACCTCGTGGAGTGGGATCCGGCGCGGTCCGCGCACCGGCTCTCACTGCACCCGGACACTGACAACGCCGAAATCCGCGCCGTGACCCAGGAATTGCGGAACAGCATCGGCTCGGCCTGCGATCCCCTGGGCGTCCACTGGACCCTGCGGACGCTGGCGGGGGACCCGGCCCGCGCGCTTGGCCGGCTGGCGGCCGAGATCGGTGCCGCGATGATTATCGTGGGCACACCGGAACCCGGCCTGGGCCACCGGATTTCCGCCGCCCTGAACGGTTCCGTGGCCGCGTGGCTCAGCCACCACCAGGACCATCCGATCCTGATCGTTCCGGTCCGGGCGGCAGTGCACCACCGGACGAAACAGGGCTCCTGAGATGCTTCCAGGCCGTGGGCAGGCGTGACCGTGCCGCCGGACCGGGACGCAGTTGCTGCCGAATACCGGCGCAACTGCGCGGAGCTCGAGACGTATCTGGCGGGCATGTCGCCCGAAGCGCTGCGACGCCGCAGTGCGGGCACGCGGTGGAGCAACGAGGAACTGCTGTACCACATGGTGTTCGGGTATGTTGTGGTGCTGGCACTGCTGCCCATGGTGCGGGTCTTCGGGCGGCTGCCCGTTCCGGTCAACCGCGGTTTCGCGTGGCTCCTGAACGCCGGAACAGCGCCGTTCGACGTCGTCAACTACTGGGGCTCCAGGGGTGGTGCCCGCATCTTCAACCATCGGCGGATGGCTGCCAAGCTGCGGCGCGTGACGTCGGCCCTGGAGCGGCGGTTGCGGCGGGAGAACGAAGCTGGCCTGGCTCTCCGGATGCACTTCCCGACCCGCTGGGACCCGTTTTTCAAAGAAACCATGACCGTGGCGGACGTCTATGCGTACCCCGTGGCGCACTTCGATTTCCATGCCGCTCAGCTTTCGCTGGACGCCGATCCCCGGGGCCCCGCCGGGTCCCGAAAGTAAAGCGAAAGTACTTATTCGGGGTGCTGGCTTTCTTCGCCTACCGCCAAGTAAGCTTGAATTCGTAGGCGACAGATTGACCGCCCACCCAAAGACTGCTCCGGAGTGCGTATCCCCCAATAACGCACTCCGGAGCTTTTTTGTCTCCGGACTTTTCGCCCGGCGCCCACCGGAAGATACCCCCGGAGGGTACTTGCAAGATACCCCTAGGGGGTATATGTTGGGCGTATGAACGAGCCTGAAGTCCCCGTCATGGCAGCCGCGGACGCCGAGCCGCACCAGCAGCACGGCTATTCCTCCAACAAGGAGGCCTACCTGCGGCGGCTCAAACGGATCGAGGGCCAGGTGCGCGGCATTGCCCGGATGGTCGATGAGGACAAGTACTGCATCGACATCCTTACCCAGGTCGCAGCCGTCACCAAAGCCCTGCACGCAGTCAGCCTCGGGCTGGTGGAGGAGCATATCGGCCACTGCGTCGTCGGCGCCGCCTCCGAACCGGACGCCGAGCTGCGGGCCGAGGCCATCGACTTCAAGGTCAAGGAGGCCACCGATGCCATCGGGCGCCTGCTGCGGTAGCGGTAATCCCACCCACCACACCATCCGGATGACCCGACCGGGTCAATCCGGTGCCGCCGGCACCACCGGCACCACCGAGAAAGAGGAGCAAACCATGAGCCCCGTATCCACCACCGTGAACGTGTCCGGCATGACCTGCGGACACTGTGTGTCCTCCGTGAGCGAAGAACTGGAAGCACTGGAAGGCGTGGAAACGGTCGACGTCGACCTCAACGCCGGCGGCATCTCCACCGTCACCATCACATCCGATAAGGCCCTTTCCCGTTCCGAGATCGGCGAAGCCGTAGCCGAGGCCGGTTACCTGGTGGTGGCCAACGAGGCCTGAACCGCACGAACCCCTCCCACCCAGATTGAGGACACTACGTGAGTAACGAGCAACTGCTGCACCAGCCGGGAACCCGGGTCATCGAACTCGACATCGAGGGCATGACCTGCGCTTCATGCGTCGGCCGGGTGGAACGCAAGCTGGGAAAGCTCGACGGCGTCGAAGCCTCGGTAAACCTGCCCCTCGAATCGGCCCAGGTCACGGTCCCCGCCGGCATCACCGACGAACAGATCACGGCCACGGTAGAGGCGGCAGGCTACAAAGCCCGCGTCCGCCCACCCCGGTACCCCAGCCGGGGTGGCGACGCTGAGATTTCGACCGGCTCAACCACAACCGGTGGGCCACCCGCGGACGGTGACCACCTAACGCACGGTGGCGCCGCTGCCCAACTTAAGACGCGGCTCATCGTTGCCGCCATCCTCACCGTCCCGGTGTTCGCGATATCGATGGTTCCGGCGTTCCAGTTCTCCAACTGGGGCTGGGTGGCGGGGGTGCTCGCCTTGCCGGTGGTGACGTGGGCGGCCTGGCCGTTCCACCGCGCTGCGGCCATCAAC
>DASWAW010000102.1:0-18648 GCA_036390955.1 Arthrobacter sp. | reverse complement strand
ATCCGCAGCGCAACGCCCGGGAGCCGCAGCGGAAGCCGCGCCCGCCGTCACACCAACGGAGCCGGTCCGGTGGAGCCGCGGACCGTGAGGTGGGTGGGCATCACGGACCGGCTGCGGGCGCCGCCGCCGGCCAGGGGATTCAGCCGGGCGAGCAGCATGGACACGGCCACCCGGCCCGCCTGTTCGATCGGCGAGGTCATGGTGGTCAGCGGGGGGTTGCAGAAGTCGGCACCGAAGATGTCGTCGCAGCCCACAATGCTCATATCCTCCGGAACCCGGATGCCGCGTTCGCGGAGCCGCTGAAGCATGCCGATCGCGATGAGGTCGTTGAACGCAATGCAGGCCGTCACGCGGCTGTGCACGGCGGCGTCCGCGGCCGCCGCACCGGACTGTTTCTTGGGCGCGAACGGCCCCAACCGGCGCACTTCCACGCCGCGCTCCTCGGCTGCCCCGGACAGGGTGGTCCAGCGCCGGGTGCTGGACTGGGACGTGACGGGCCCGGCCATGTAGGCGATGCGGGTGTGGCCGAGCGAGATGAGGTGGTCGAGTGCCTGGCTGGTGGCTGACGGGGTGTCGATGAGGACGGCGGGGACGCCGGGAACGTCACGGTTAATGGTGACCAGTGGCATCTTGGCCGCTGCGGCCAGCAGGGCGTCGTCGCTGAGCCGGGACGCGGCAACGATGACGCCGTCGGCACTCTTACGCAGCTGCTCCACGGTGCTGGTTTCCACCTCGTCCGATTCCTCGGTGTCCACCAGCAGCTGGGTGTACCCGGCGGCTTTGAGCTGCAGTTGGGTGCCCCTGATGAGGTCGAAGTAGAACGGGTTGGTGATATCCGGGACAAGCACCCCCACGGCGCCCGTGCGGCCGGAACTCAGGGCCTTGGCCTGGCTGTTGGGGATGTAGTGCAGCTGCGCCGCGGCCGCTTCGATCCGCTGGCGCGTCCTGATGTTGACACGGTCAGGTGTGGAAAGCGCCCGGGAAACGGTGGAGGCCGCCACACCGCAGAGCGCGGCGATGTCATGGATGGTGGCAGGGCGGTCCACTGCTGCTGGTTGCGTCGTAGCCACGGCGCTCCTCTCTGAACGTGGTGGCCGGGCCGTGACGGCCGGGTCGCTGGGACAGGACTGTGACTGGAGACACAGGTCCGCTATGCAAAGAATGCCACAGATTGTCAAAGAATGGCAATCGGTTGTCACGAGTCGCCGCGCTGGCTAAACTGAGCCGGACACCGATTGTGAACTGCGTCACCGCTCTGGAGCCGAAGTGAGGGCTGCCCGTGCGGTGGCCGCGATACCCAGGAGACCCGCGTGAGCGAAACTACAACCGCAGTCTGGCCGCTCTCAGGCTTCGGCGACGAAATTGACCCCGATCCCGCGGTGCAGGCCGCCGTGTTGCTGGCCCTCGGCGCCAGCCACATCGAGGTGCGCAGCGCGTGGGGCACCAATGTTTCCGAACTGGAAGAGAAACAGGTTGCCGCCCTCAAGGACATCCTCGATGAGAAAGGCCTCAAGGTCTCGGCCGTGGCCAGTCCGATCGGCAAGGTGGACGTGAGCCTGCCGGTGGAACACGAGCTGGACCGTCTCCGCCAGATCATCTCCGTGGCCAAAGGCCTCGGCACCAAATACGTCCGGGTCTTCTCCTTCTACCGGGCGGAAGACCGCAGCGCGGAGGACATCCGCGACGACGTCATGGTGCGCATGGGTGCGCTGGCAGCGTTCGCTGAAGACGCCGGCGTCGTGCTTCTGCATGAAAACGAAAAGGGCATCTTCGGCGACACTCCCGAACGCGTCCTCGACATCATGACGACCGTGGATTCCCCGGCCCTGCGGATCGCCTGGGACAACGCCAACTTCGTCCAGGTGGGCGTCAAGCCCTATACGGACGGTTACGCCATGCTGCGCCCCTACCTCGAGTACTTCCAGATCAAGGACGCACTGTCCAGCACCGGCGAAGTGGTGCCCGCCGGCGAGGGCGACGGCGAACTGGACGCCACCATCGCGGCCCTCAAGGCGGACGGCTTTTCCGGCTTCGCCTCCCTGGAGCCGCACCTGGCCAGCGCCCATGAACTGGGCGGCTTCTCCGGTCCCGTCGCTTTCGGCACTGCCGCCCGCGCCTTCGCTGCGCTCGCCGCGAAAAACGGGGTTGAGCTCTTTTGAGTACGACGGCGGCGGTCATCGGCTGCGGCGACGTTTCGGCCGTGCACTTCGAAGCGGTTGCCCGGCTCGACGGCGCCACGCTGGTGGCGGTCTGCGATGCGGATCCGCAGCGGCTGGCGGCCGCGGTGGACGCCTACGGCGTACCCGGCTACGCCGACCACCTGAGCCTCCTCGAGGCAGTCCGGCCGGATGTGGTGCACATCTGCACCCCGCATGACCAGCACGCCTCGCTGGCGGCGGACTGCCTGGAGCGTGGTGTCCACGTCATTGTGGAGAAGCCGCTGGCCCACACCCTGGCGGAGGGGCGTCGGCTGGTTGATGCCGCATCGGCAGGGCGGGCAAAAATCGCCGTGTGCTTCCAGAACCGGTACAACGCAACGTCGCAGGCCATGCACGGGCTGCTGCAGTCCGGCGAGTTGGGCGCGGTGGTGGGGGCGTCGGCAACGGTGATGTGGCAACGGTCCGCGCAGTACTACCAGGACCGGCCGTGGCGGGGGACCTGGGCCGCCGGCGGCGGCGGGCTGATGATGAACCAGGCCATCCACACCGTGGACCTGCTCCAATGGCTGGTGGGCGACGTCGTGGCCGTCACCGGAAATGCCTCCACGCGGTTCCTGGGCGGCACCATCGAAGTGGAAGACACTGCGGAATTCGTGGCGGAACACGCCAACGGTGCACGGAGCGCGTTCTACGCCACGCTCGCCAATGCCTTCAACGCCCCCGTCACCCTCGATGTGGTCACCGAGAAGGCGGTCCTGAGCCTGCGGGGCGACCTCTCGGTGACCTATGCGGACGGGCGGGTGGACCTCGTTCCGGAGCGCCGGAGCGACTCTGGCGGCCGGTCCTACTGGGGGGTTTCGCACGAGCTGCTGATCAACGACTTCTACGCCCGGCTGGACGAGCCGGAGCCCTTCTGGATCAGCCCGGCGGAGGCTGAAAAGTCGCTGCGCATGATCAAGGACGTCTACCGCCAGAGCTACCCGGAATCGGCTGACCAGGTGTCCTGAGCCTCCAATGACACAACCGGTTGCGACTCCGCTCCGGTCTTTAAACGTTACGTTTCCAAGCATCACGAGACAATAATGCAACATCAGTGACAATCGGTTGCCAAAACCGACGCCACTGCGTACTGTGAGTCTCACCAGACCGGTGTGGCGCACGCCACACCCGCCCACTCCGTAAGCCCCAAGTTCCACAGATTCAAGGAGCCAACAATGAAGTTAGGTCCCAAAGCGGCAGCAACCGCCCTCACCGTCAGCGCGGCACTCGCCCTGACCGCGTGCGGCGGCGCCGCGAACTCCCGCCCGGCGGCCGGTGCGGCTGCCACCGCACTGACGATCGGCACCATCCAGGACGTTCGATCCTGGGACCCGGCCCAGGCCCACGTGGGACACGTGCTCCAGCCGTACCAGGCCGTGTATGACACGCTGATCCTGCGCGAACCCGATGGAAAGCTCAGCCCCATGCTGGCCACCGGTTGGAAGTACAACGACACCAACACCAAGCTCACCGTGGACCTGCGCACGGACGTCACTTTCAGCGACGGCGCCAAGTTCGACGCCGAAGCCGCCAAGGCCAATATGGACCACTTCAAGAAGGCCAACGGCCCGCAGATGGCCCAGCTCGCCGCCGTCCAGGATGTAGCCGTGGTCGACGCGGACACCATCGACATCAACCTTGCAACGCCGGACCCGGCACTGGAATACTTCCTCAGCCAGGCCGCCGGCCTGATGGGCAGCCCCAAGGCGCTGGGATCCGAGGGCATCAAGACGGAGCCGGTCGGTTCCGGCCCGTACGTTATGGACAAGGCCGGCTCCGTCAAGGATTCCCAGACCGTGTTCAATGCTCGCAAGGACTACTGGAACAAAGACCTGCAGAAGTACCAGAAGCTCACGTTCAAGATCCTGGCGGACATCACCGCCCGCACCAACGCCTTGGTTTCCGGCCAGGTTGACGCCACAATCCTGGACCCCAAGACGGGCAAGCAGGCCGAGGGCGCCAAAATGAAGCTCGCCGCCAACGAGGTGGACTGGCAGGGACTGCTGCTGATGGACCGTGACGGCACCAAGAACGCTCCGCTGAAAGACGTCAAGGTCCGCCAGGCCATCAACTATGCGTTCGACCGCAAGACCATCCTTGACCAAGTCATGCTGGGCCAGGGCACCCCCACGTCCCAGCCGTTCGGCAAGGCAAGCGGAGCCTGGACCGAAGCGCTGGAGAACCACTACAGCTACGATCCGGCCAAGGCCAAACAGCTCCTCAAGGAAGCGGGCTACGAAAACGGTGTCACCCTGGAAATCCCGGGCATCCCGAACTTCGAAACCCAGATCTCCGTAGTGAAGCAGCAACTGGCGGACGTGGGCATCACGCTCAACGTCGGTGCCGCGCTAACCAACACCTTCACATCCGACGTCGCAGCCCAGAAGTACACCACCATGTACTTCTCCCTTTTCCAAGGCGAGCCGACGGTGGCCATCAACCAGATCATCTCCACCAAGGCGCTCTACAACCCGTTCAAGAACGCAGATCCGGAGCTGGACGCAAAGATTGAGGCCGTACGCACCGGCGGCGCCGACGCCGGCAAGCTGGCCCAGGACGTGAACAAGTACGTCGTTGAGCAGGCATGGTTTGCCCCGCTGTTCCGCATCAACCAGATGTACTACCACAACTCCAAGGTGGACGTGGAGCCGCAGATCCAGCAGGCCGTTCCTTCCATCTACAACTACTCACCGGCCAAGTAGGGCACCATGATCAGGTTTATTGCGAAAAGGCTGGGCAGCGGGCTGGCGGTGCTGTTTGTTGTCTCGGCGATCACCTTCTTCCTGCTGTACATGTCCAGCGGGAGTATCGCCCGGAACATCCTGGGCGATCAGGCCACGGCCGAGCAGGTGGCGCTGAAAGAAGCGGAACTGGGGCTGGACCAGCCCCTGGTGGCCCGCTACTTCTCCTGGGTGCTTGATGCCCTGGGCGGAAACCTGGGTGCTTCGTGGTTCACGTCGGAGCCGGTGGCCAATTCCCTGGCCAGCCGGATTCCGGTCACCATGGCCATGGTTTTCGCTGCAATGATCCTGATCGCAATTTGTGCCACGCTCATCGGTGTCACTGCCGCGGTGAAGCGCGGCTGGGTGGACAGGGTGGTCCAGGTTGGCGCCATCATCGGCGACTCCGTTCCGGGGTTCGTGATCGGCGTCATCCTGGTCACCGTCCTGGCCATCCAGCTGGGCCTCTTTCCGGCCACCAGTACGATTTCCCCGGAATCCGGGCCCGACGCGTGGGTCTACTCCATGTCTCTTCCGGTGATTGCCCTGCTGGTCAACGGCGTCACCGGCGGCGCGCAGCAAATCCGCAGCGCCGTCATCAAACAGCTCGAGCGGGACTATGTCCGCACCCTGCGCAGCCGCGGCATCGGCGAGCGCGAGATCCTGTTCAAACATGTACTGCGCAGTGCTGCTCCGGCCGGCCTGACCGTGCTGAGCCTGCAGCTGATCGGCATGCTTGGCGGCGTGGTGATCATCGAGCAGATCTTTGCCCTCCCGGGCATGGGGCCGCTGGCGGTCACCGCCACCGGCCAGTCGGATCTCCCGGTGGTGATGGGCGTCGTGATGTACACGGTGGTCGTCGTCATCGTAGTGAACCTGCTGGTGGACATTCTTAACGGCTGGCTCAACCCGAAGGTACGTGCGTCATGAGCGATTCAGTAGAAACCGCGGCAGTGGCCGCGCCGGCCCCCGCCACTCAACCCGCGCCGCCGCACACAGGGCAGAGCGGTACGGTGGTCCGTTCCACCGTCCTCCGGCGCCTGTTCAAGAACCCCCTTGGCATCGTTGCCATGGTGATCCTGCTGGTGATCGCGCTCCTGGCCGTCCTGGCTCCGGTCCTGGCGCCCTTCGGGGAGAACTACTCGAACATCGCCAAGACGCTGGCCGCTCCGGACTCCGTGAACATCCTCGGAACGGACAGCGCCGGGCGCGACGTCTGGAGCCGGCTGCTGTTCGGTGCGCAGCTGACCCTTCTGTCCGCTTTGCTCTGCGCGGGAGTTGCCATCGCCATCGGCCTGCCCGCGGGCCTGATCGCCGGCTACTATGCCGGAAAGTTCGAGGCGGTCTCCAACTGGGTGGTCAGCATCCTGATGAGCCTTCCCGGCCTGATTGTGCTGCTGACCATCCGGGCGGCGTTCGGCCCGTCGGTATGGATTTCCATGATCGCCTTCGGCGTCCTGATCAGCCCGTCCTACTTCCGGCTGACCCGCACGGCTGTGCAGTCGGTGCGCAACGAACTGTACGTTGACGCCGCCCGGGTGTCTGGGTTGTCCGACTGGAGCATCATCGCGCGCCACATCTTCTCCGTGGTCCGCGCCCCCATCATTATCCAGACCGCGGCCATTGCCGGCGTGGCCATCGCCATCCAGTCCGGGCTCGAGTTCCTTGGCCTTGGCGACCCCAGCAAGGCAACCTGGGGCGTGATGCTCTCCGAGGGCTTTAAGAACGTCTACCTGACCCCCACGCTGCTCTTCTGGCCCGCGTTTGCCATGGCGCTGACCATCGGCGGGCTGGTCCTGCTGGGCAACGCTCTCCGCGACGCCCTGGAAGACGGCGAGAAGATCAAGCACCGCAAGAATAAGGCCACGCTGGTGAGTTCGACGGCGGCGCCCGCGGCCGCGCGCCCGTCCCGTAAGTCTGTTGCCGCCGTCGACGCCGGCACCGAGCACCACCTCGTGAAGGTGACCAATCTCGGCGTCGGATATCCGCAGGCCGACGGCTCCATCAAGAAAGTGGTGGACGACGTCTCCTTCCACGTGGACCGCGGCGAGATCCTGGGCATCGTGGGTGAATCCGGGTCGGGCAAGTCCCAAACCGCCTTCTCCATCCTGGGACTGCTTCCGGACAACGCGCGCATCGTGGGCGGCTCCATCCAGTTCGATGGCCACTACACCGTGGCCCCCGGCGAGGACCTCGTCAACCAGCCGCGGCTGTCCAAGCTGCGCGGCAGGCGGATCTCCTACATTCCGCAGGAACCCATGAGCAACCTGGACCCGGCCTTCACCATCGGCTACCAGTTGGTCACCCCCATGGTCCGGGTCCTCGGCATCGCCAAGGAAGAAGCCCGGAAGCGGGCACTGAAACTCCTGACCGACGTCGGAATTGCCAACCCGGAACGGACCTTCAACGCCTACCCCCACGAGGTCTCCGGCGGCATGGCCCAGCGAGTGCTGATCGCCGGTGCCATCAGTTGCGAACCGGACCTGGTCATCGCGGACGAGCCCACCACGGCCCTGGACGTCACGGTCCAGGCGGACGTGCTGGACCTCCTGCGCGAACTCCAGCAGCGCCTGAACATCGGCGTGGTCCTAGTGACCCACAACTTCGGGGTGGTGGCGGACCTCTGCGACCGGGTGGCCGTGATGCAGAACGGCCGGCTCGTGGAGGAAGGATCCGTCCGCGACATCCTCCGCAACCCCAAAGAGCCGTACACCCGGACCCTCCTGGCGTCCATGCTTGAAGGCAAAACCCCCATGTCCATGCTTGTATCCAGCCAGAAGGAGCCGGTCGCATGAGCACCACGGAGAACGCCCCAGTCCCGGCAGCCCCGCTCCTGTCCGTGGACCACCTGGTGGTGGAATACCCCAGCAAGAAGTTCCGGGGCAAGCCGTTCCGGGCACTGACGGACATCAATATCACCATCGGCCAGGGCGAGACCCTCGGCCTGGTGGGGGAGTCCGGCTCCGGCAAGACCACCCTGGGCCGGGCGGTCCTGGGCCTGGCCCAGGTGACCGGCGGAAAAATCATCTTCGAAGGCAAGGACATCAGCCACGCCACTCGCAGGCAGCGGCGCACCCTGAGCCGCGACCTGCAGGTGGTCTTCCAGGATCCGTACACCTCGCTGAATCCGGCGCTGGAGATCGGCGACATCCTCGCCGAACCCCTCGGCGTGCAGGGCATGGAACAGACGGCGGCGAAGAAACGGGTCAAGGAACTGCTGGACCAGGTGGGGCTCCCCACGGACGCCATCCACCGCCTGCCGCGGGAATTCAGCGGCGGCCAGCGCCAGCGCGTGGCGATCGCCCGGGCGCTCGCCCTCTCGCCGAAGCTGATCGTCTGCGACGAACCCGTCAGTGCCCTTGACCTGTCCACCCAGGCGCGTGTCCTTGACCTGTTCCTGCAGATCCAGAAGGACACCGGCGTTTCGTACCTCTTCGTCTCCCACGACCTGGACGTCGTGCGGCACATCAGCCACCGGGTGGCTGTGATGTACCACGGCGAGATTGTGGAGCAGGGACCGGCCGACATCGTCACCCGGGACCCGGAGCACCCCTACACCCAGCGGCTCCTGCTGGCGTCCCCGGTACCTGATCCGGACCGGCAGGAACAGCGCCGGGCAGATCGCCACCGGCTGCTGGAGAGCCAGCAGCATCAGAAAGAACAGGCCGGTGCAGTCGCCTAAAACCCGGCCAGCACAGCACCCGGCCAGCACAACAAAACGGTTAAGCGGCCCTTGAGGGTCCGGACACAACGGAGGAACACAGTGGCCAAAATTGGCGTACAGGCGATGATGCTGAAAGGCAGTTTCACCGAACTCGGAGCATTTGAAACGCTCCGCAAGGTCAGCGCGATCGGTTACAACGCCGTCGAGATCTCCCAGATCCCGATGACACCGGAGAACGTGGCGGAACTGGACCGCTCCCGGCGTGAACTGGGCGTGGACATCGCGGCTTTGTCCGTCGCGATGGAAACCCCCAAAGGCATGCCGGCCGATTCGCTCAAGGACCATTTCGACAAGATCGTGGGGGACGCGCAGCGCCTGGATACCAGGCTCCTGCGGATCGGCATGCTGCCGTTCCCGGCCATGAAGTCGATCAACGCCGTTGTTGACTTCGCCAAGCAGGCCAACGAATACGCCGAGCGGCTCCAGGAGCAGGGGATCGGCCTGTATTACCACAACCACCACATCGAGTTCGCGAAGTTCGACGGCAGGTACATGCTGGACGTCATCGCCGAGAACTCCCCGGCCATGGGTATGGAGATCGACGTCCACTGGGTGCAGCGCGGCGGCCTGGACCCGGTCCGGACCCTGGAGAAGTACGCCGGCCGTACGGCCATGGTGCACCTGAAGGACTACCGCATCGGCCAGATGCCGGAGGCGGCGTTCGGCATGTTGCAGACCGGCGATTTCCCGGGCTTCATGGCGGAGTTCAGGAACGTGGTCCAGTTCGCCGAAGTGGGCGAAGGCAACCTGGACTTCCCCGCCATCATCCCGGCCGCAGAGGCCGCCGGCGCCCAGTACATGCTGGTGGAGCAGGACGAGCTTTACGGCCGCACAGTGTGGGACGCGCTTCAGACCTCCTACGACAACCTGACGGCCATGGGCCACTCGAACCTTTTCTAGACAGGAGCATCACCATATGAGCAAGAAAGTACGCCTCGGCATTATCGGCCTGGGCCAGCAGGGCGGCGCCTACGCCAGGTTCATCACGGAGGGCATGGTCCCCAACATGGAAGTCGGAGCCATCTGCGACACCGACCCCGCGAAGAAGGAACTGGCCGCGTCGCAGTACCCGGACGCGCCCTTCTACGACGACTACATCGCCATGCTGGAAAGCGGCGACGTCGACGCCGTCGTCACGTGCGTACCGCACTTCCTGCACCCGGAAATGGGCATCGAGACGCTGAAGCGAAACCTCCACGCCCTCGTCGAGAAGCCCGCCGGCGTTTACACCAAGCAGGTCAAGGAGCTCAACGAGTTTGCCGCGAGCAAGCCCGAACTGTCCTTCGCCATCATGTTCAACCAGCGCAACAACCCGCTGTACAAGAAGCTCAAGGAGATCGTCGACAACGGCGAGATCGGCAGCATCCGCCGCACGAACTGGATCATCACCAACTGGTGGCGTCCGCAGGGCTACTACAACTCCAGCGAATGGCGCGCCACATGGGGCGGCGAAGGCGGCGGCGTGCTGGTCAACCAGGCACCGCACCAGCTGGACCTGTGGCAGTGGATCTGCGGCGTGCCCAAGTCCGTCTACTCCAAGGTTGCCTACGGCTTCCGCCGAGACATCGCGGTGGAGGACGAAGTCACTGCGGTGGTGGACTACGGCAACGGCGCTACAGGGGTCTTCGTCACCGCCACGCACGACCTCGTGGGGACCGACCGCTTCGAGATCCTGGGCGACCAGGGCAAGATCGTCGTCGAAAATTCCAAGACCGCCACCGTGACCCGGCTGAAGAAGCCCGAACGCGAACTCAGCGACGCCATGGATATGAACGATGTCCGCAAGCTCTTTATGGGCGAGCTGAACCCTGAGCAGTACTACACCACCGAAGTCATCGAGTTCGAGTCGGCCTGGGGCGGCCAGCACGCCGGCGTCCTGGAAAACTTCGCCGCCAACATCCTGGACGGCACCCCGCTGCTGGCCCCGGGCTCGGACGGCATCAACGGCGTCCGCCTGGCCAACGCCATTCACCTTTCCAGCTGGACCGGCACCGAAGTGGGCCTGGACTTTGACGAGGATGAGTTCCTCGCCGAGCTGAACAAGCGCATCGCGGACGAAGGCAAGTTCTCCGAGCGCTCCTGACCCAGCCCGATGAGTCGCAGGTGTGCCGTTTTGAGCGCTCACAACGGGCACACCTGCGACGCGGCGGGGATGTTTCGTCGTTAGGATGGGGCGGTGACTGAACCCAAGACGCCGGACGCTGCCGCACCAGCAGGTCCGGCCAGAAAGCACGCCCGCGACGGAAAATCCAACGCCACGATCTACGACATCGCCAAGGTTGCCGGCGTCAATCCGTCCACGGTTTCCCGCGCGCTCAGCAAGCCGGGCCGGGTCAGTGCCAAGACGCAGAAACTCATCGAGGCCGCCGCCGCCGAGTTGGACTATCACGTCAACCCGTTCGCCCGGGCCCTACCTACCGGCCGCACCAACACCTTCGGCCTGATCGTTGCGGACATCACCAACCCCACGTTCTTCGATATCATCCGCGGTGCGGAAACTACTGCCACCGTCCGGGACTACACCCTGGTGCTGGCCGAGTCGGCCGAGTCCGCCGTCACCGAACTCACGGCGGCCCGCAGGATGATGGCCACCGTGGACGGCCTCATCCTGGCCAGCCCGCGCATGGACGACGACGACATCCGGGCCCTCGCCCGCGACAAGCCCGTGGTGGTCATCAACCGCGAGGTGGACGGCGTGCCGTGCGTGGTTCCCGATGTCAACAAGGGCATCAGCGAGGCGGTCCGCAGCCTGGCGGCCAATGGGCACAGAAAAGTTGCCTTCGTCGCCGGCCCGGCGCAGTCCTGGATGTCGGCCCGGCGCTGGGAAGGCGTGCAGGCCGCCTGTGAGTGGTCCCGGCTTGATGCCGTGCGGCTGGAATCCAGCAAACCCACGGTCGACGGCGGAAGGCAGGTCGCGCGCGACGTCCGCGCCAGCGGCGCCACGGCAGTGCTGACCTACAACGACCTCCTGGCCATTGGCCTGATGCAGGAACTCCAGGCCGCCGGCGTGGTGGTGCCGGACCAGATCAGCATCGTGGGCTTCGACGATATCTTCGGGGCGGATTTCACCACGCCACCGCTCACCACCGTGCGCTCGCCGTTGGGGGAGTGCGGCTCGGGTGCGGCCACGCTGCTGCTCGATCTCCTCCACGGCACGGGAGGACCTGCGGCCACGCTGCGCGTTGAAACGGAGCTGGTGCTGCGGGGCTCGAGCGGCCGCCTGCTTCCCGCGGGCTAGGTGCCGGGCTCAAATCTGCGTCCCCGACACCCTCGCAACTTAATGGCAAGTTGTGGCAACCGGTTGACAAAGACCTGCGGCAGGCCGGACGATTGAGCTATGTCACAGTCGATTGCCGCCAACCCAGACCGGCTCCTGCCCGCGGATCCCGGAACGCGCGGCATTGCGCGCGAACTCCTGGGCCGGGTCCAGGACCTCCCCATCATTTCCCCGCACGGGCACGTTGACGCCGCCGTCATCGAGCACAACACCCCCTTCCCGGATCCGGCAGCGCTCCTGGTCAGCCCGGACCACTACGTCACACGGCTGATCCACGCCAGCGGCGTCCCACTGGATCGGCTGCGGCCCTCCAAAACCGCTGCGCCGGACTCCCGCGCCGTCTGGCACGAATTCTGCAAGGCGTGGCCCCTGTTCGAAGGCACCGCCTCCGGCTACTGGCTCCGCACACAGTTCAGCAGCGTCTTCGGCCTCGAGCAGGAGATCAGCGCCGAAACCGCAGACTCCAGCTACGATGCAATTTCCGCCAAGCTGCTGGAGCCCGGCTTCCGTCCCCGGCAGCTCTTCAAGGACTTCAACATCGAGGTCCTGGCCACCACGGACGATCCCCTGGACAGCCTGGCCAGCCACAAGGCAATCGCCCTGGACCCCACGTTCCACGGACGCGTCCTGCCCACGTTCCGCCCGGACGCCTACCTCAACATCGCGCACCCCACGTGGTCCGCGAACGTTGACCGGCTCATTTCGGCAGCGGGCGGCGGCGCCACCGGCTATGCCGGCTACCTCACCGCGCTGGAGAACCGGCGTCGCTATTTCGTGGAACACGGCGCAGTCTCCGCCGACCACGGCGCCCGCACCCCCGCAACGCTCAAGCTCGACGCCGCCGACGCAGCGAAGCTGTTTGACCGTGCGCGCTCCGGCGAGGCCACGGCGCAGGACCGGGACGCCTTCGAGGCCCACATGATGTACCAGATGGCGCGGATGTCCGTCGAGGACGGCCTGGTGATGACCATCCACCCGGGGTCGTACCGCGACCACCACGGCCCTACGTTCGAAAAGTTCGGCACAGACACCGGCCACGACATTCCGTTCGCCGTGAACTACACCGAGGCCATCCGCCCGCTGCTGCAGGACTTCGGCACCGCCAAGGACTTCCACCTGGTGCTCTTCACCCTGGACGAGACCGTGTTCTCCCGCGAGCTCGCCCCGCTGGCCGGCTTCTACCCGTCCGTCTACCTCGGCGCCCCGTGGTGGTTCCTGGACGCGCCGGATGCCATGCTGCGCTTCCGCTCGGCCGTCACTGAAACAGCCGGCTTCTCCCGGTCCTCGGGCTTCATCGACGACACCCGCGCGTTCTGCTCCATCCCCGCACGCCATGATGCCGCCCGCCGGATCGAGGCCTCCTTCCTGGCCCGGCTGGTGGCGGAGCACCGTGTCAGCGAAGAGCGAGCCCACGAGCTGATCGTGGACATTGTGGACGGCTCTCCCAGGAAGGTCTTCAAGCTGTGAGCATCGGCCTGCACCCCGAGGCGGAACCCGCCGTGGAACTTCCCCGGCTCACCCGCCGCCTGCGGCCGTCGGCCAAGTCTCCCGTGCGCATCGTCCACCTGGGGCTGGGCGCGTTCCATCGCTCGCACCAGGCCTGGTACACCCACCAGGCGGGTGACGCCGCGGACTGGGGCATCGCCGCCTTCACCGGCCGCCGCCCCGACGCGGCGCTGGCCCTGGCCGAACAGGACGGGCTCTACACCGTGGTGGAACGTGCCGACGCCGGCGATTCCTTCACTGTGGTCAGCAGCATCGTGGAGGCAGTGGACGGCGCTGATGTGCAGCGGCTGGCGGAACTTCTCGCGGCTCCCGCCATTGCCCTCGTCACCCTGACCATCACCGAAGCTGCCTACCGGCTCGGCTCCGACGGGCAGCTTGACCGCACCGCGTCCGACGTCGTTGCCGACCTTGCGCTGCTGGTTTCCGGAAGCGGATATCCGGCGACGCCGCTGGGCCGGCTGGTGCTGGCCCTGGCCGCCCGCCGGGCTGCCGAAGCGGGACCGCTTGCCGTGGTCTGCTGCGACAACCTCGCCAACAACGGGTCCGTGGCACATAACGCCGTGGTGGGTATGGCCGGCGCCTGGGATGAAGGCCTGGCCGGCTGGATTGACGCAAACGTCAGCTTTGTCAGCACCTCCGTGGACCGCATCACGCCGCGTACCACGGACGAGGACGTAGCGGTGGTGGAGGCGGCGTGCGGCTACCGGGACAATTCCCCCGTGGTGGCCGAACCCTTCTCCAACTGGGTGCTCAGCGGGGACTTTCCCGCGGGGCGCCCGCGCTGGGAAGACGCCGGTGCGGTATTCGTGGCCGACATCGAGCCGTACGAGAACCGCAAACTGTGGCTCCTGAACGGCGCGCACTCGCTGCTCGCGTACGCAGGGCAGCTCCGCGGCCACACCACCGTGGCCCAGGCGCTGGCGGACCCGCTGTGCCTGCAGGCGGTTGAACGTTTCTGGGACGAGGCCGAGGTGAACCTTGCCGGCGGTGGGACGGCGGGCGCCGACCTGCGGATCCCGGCCTACCGGGCCGCCCTGCTGGCACGCTTCAGCAACGCCCGGATCGCCCACCACCTCGCTCAGATCGCCATGGACGGCAGCACCAAGTTGCGGATGCGCGCCGTTCCGGTGTTGCAGGCCGAACGTGCCGCCGGCCGCACCGGTGCCGCTGCCGCGCTGATGATTGCGGCGTGGATGGACTACAGCGCTGCGGCCGTCGCGCTCCAGGATCCGCTGGCCGATGAGGTGGCCGCCGCCAACCTCATCAGCGGCGCCGAACGGATCCGTGCCTTGCTGGCCCTGGTGGACCCGGTCCTCGCCGCGGACGCGGCGGTTGTGGACCTGATTGAAGACTTGTGCGGAACGTTCGGGGAGCGGGCTGTCTCCCTTTAGCGACGTCCGCGCACGCGCGCTGCTGCCCGGTTCCCGGATTACGGGGAGCCGGGCAGCAGTATTTTTAATGAACTTTCAACAAAATGCGTGGCAACCGCTTGCCATTTGATTGCCACGTGACTAGGATTACATCCAGACGAAGGCGCTTCGGGAGGACATTCCGGCCGCCGCCCAGACCCGCAGGCGCACCCCGCAACGACGCGTAAGGACTCCCCAGATGCTCAAGCCCCAGGCAAACGAAACCCGTGAGCTCGTCAACCTTGACGGGCTGTACCGGTTCAAGGTGGACTTCGACCGGGCCGGCCACCGCGAGGAATGGTTCAGGTCACCCCTGGACACCGCGCTGGAGATGGGCGTCCCCGCCAGCTACAACGACGTCTTCCCGGACAGGGCCATCCGGGACCACGTCGGCTACGTCTGGTACCAGCGCGAGGTGCGCGTGCCCCGCGGCTGGGCCGGCGAGCGGATCCATCTCCGCCTCGACTCCGCCACGCACGAGGGGATGGTGTGGGTGGACGATGTCCTGGTCGCCCAGCATGCCGGCGGCTACATGCCGTTCAGCGCCGACATCACGGACCACGTGACCGCAGGCCAGACCTTCCGCCTCACTGTCTCCGTGAACAATGAGCTCACGCAGTCCACCATCCCGCCGGGCAGCATCACGATCACCGCGGACGGCCGCCGCCAGCAGAGCTACCTGCACGATTTCTACAACTACGCCGGGCTGCACCGCAGCCTCTGGCTGTTCAGCACCCCCGCGGTGACCGTGGACGACATCACGGTCGTCACCGGCTTCGAAGGTCCCACCGGCAGCGTCGGCTACTCGGTGGCCACGGCCGGCGGGACGGGCCGTGAAACGGTGACCGTTTCTCTCAGGGACGCCGACGGCGTCGAGGTGGCCCGCGCCGACGGCGCCCGGGGCGCGCTGTCGGTCGCCGACGTCGTGCTCTGGAAGCCCGGCGGCGCGTACCTCTACAGCCTGACGGCCGAGATCCGCGACGGCGGCACGCTGCTGGACAGCTACACACTGCCCGTGGGCGTCCGGACGGTCGAAGTCAGCGGCAAGGAGTTCCTCATCAACGGGGAACCGTTCTACTTCACCGGCTTCGGCATGCACGAGGACCACGTCACCGTCGGCAAGGGCCACAGCAACGCCCAGATGGTCAACGACTTCCAGCTCCTGGACTGGGTGGGCGCCAACTCGTTCCGGACCTCGCACTACCCTTACGCCGAAGAGGTCATGGAGTTCGCGGACCGCCACGGGATTGTCGTGATCGACGAAACCGCCGCCGTCGGGCTGCACCTGGGCTTCGGCGCCGTCTTCGGCGGCATCGCCAGGAAGACCTACGAGGACGGCGGCGTGGACGCCAACACCGCCGCCAGCCACCGCCAGGCCATCACCGAGCTTGTGGCCCGGGACAAGAACCACCCGTCGGTGGTGATCTGGTCCATCGCCAACGAACCCAACGGTTCCGAGGAAGGCGCCCGCGAGTACTTCCAGCCGCTGGTGGAACTCACCCGCGAGCTGGACCCCACCCGTCCCGTGGGCTACGTCAACGTCATGTTCGACACCCCGGACAAGGAACTGCTGGGTGACCTCTTCGACGTCATCATGCTCAACCGCTACTACGGCTGGTACGTCAACAACGGGGACCTCGAAACCGCCGAACAGGTCCTGGAAAAGGAACTCCGGGAATGGGAAGCCAAGTACGGCAAGCCCATGATTATGACCGAATACGGGCCGGACACCATGCCCGGGTTCCACTCCATCTATGAACAGCCCTGGAGCGAGGAATACCAGGCCGCCTTCCTGGCCATGTACCACCGCGTCTTTGACCGCGTGGACGCCATGGTGGGCGAGCAGGTCTGGAACTTCGCCGACTTTCAGACATCCAACGGCATCATGCGGGTGGACGGCAACAAGAAGGGCGTCTTCACCCGCGACCGCCGGCCCAAGCCCGCAGCGTTCGCCCTGCGTCAGCGGTGGACCGCGCTGGCCGGGGTCAAGAACGGCAGCACGAAGAGCATCACCGCCCCCTAGTTTTCACGATTTTTTTACCGGCTCCGCGGGGCCGGCCCGGGTAAAGGAGCCCAATAATGAAAAAGCTGAGCAAGCTAAGCATCATCGGCTATGGCGCCGGCGACGCGGCCAACAACCTCGCCTTCACCACCGCCACCATGTTCCTGCTGGTGTACTACACGGACGTGGCCGGGATCTCCGCCGCGGCCGCCGGGACCCTGCTGCTAGTGGTGCGGATCTTCGATGCCTTCGCCGACGTTTTCGCCGGCCGCGTCGTGGACCGGACCTACAGCAAGCGGTTCGGCAAATTCCGTCCGTTCATCATGTTTGGATCCATCCCGCTGCTGCTGCTGAGCGTGGCAACCTTCTCCATCCCGGCGCTCGGCGAATCCGGCACCCTGCTCTACGCTTACGTCACGTACGCCGCCCTGGGCCTGGCCTACAGCCTGGTCAACATCCCGTACGGCTCGCTGGCTGGCGCCATGACCCAGGAACCGGCCGAACGCGCCAAGCTGGGCTCCGCCCGGATGATCGGCGCGCTGCTGGTCGGCTCCGCCCTTGGCATCTTTGTGGCCCCGCTGATCAAGCCGGGCGCCAATCTGCAGGCCACGTTCACCACCATCACCATCGCCTTCGTCGTCATCGGTGCGGCCCTGTACCTCTTTACCTTTCTGACCACCAAGGAACGCGTCCACCGCGCCGTTCCCAACGTCACGTTCAAGCAGAGCATGGACACGCTCAAAGGTAACCGGCCGCTGCTGATGCTGTGCCTGAGCTCCTTCTTCTTCCTGACCGGGTACCTGGCCCTTACTTCGGTCCAGCTCTACTACCTCCGCGATGTCCTGGGACGGCTGGACCTGTACCCCGTGCTGTCCATCACCCAGCTCGTCCTCACCTTCGTGCTGGCCGCTTTCATGCCGAAACTGGTTCGGAGCATCGGCAAGAAGCGCGTCTATATCTTCTCGTCGCTGTTCACGGTGGTTGGCGGCGCCATCATTTTCTTCACCCCGGCAAGCCAGGTCTGGATCGGTTTCACCGGCCTGGTCATCAGCCTCGTGGGCGTCCTCGCGGTCAACATCGTGGTGTGGGCGCTCGAAGCCGACACCGTGGAGTACGGCGAATGGAGGACCGGCGTACGGACCGAGGGCATCACCTACGCCTTGTTCTCCTTCACCCGCAAGACCGGCCAGGCGGTCGGCGGTGCGCTCGCGGCCTATGCCCTGGCCCTGGGCGGCTACAAGTCCGGCGCCGTCCAGACCCCCGAAGCCGTCTTTGGCATCCAGATCGCGGCCGGCGCACTGCCGGCGATCATGACCATCCTGGCCGTGCTCGTGATGGCCAAATACACGCTCACCGATGCCATGCATGCCCGGATCCTCGGCGAGATCCGCGCCCGCCGCACCGTCGGTGACGGCAGCGACACCCCCGGTAGCGCGGGCGGAACTTCCGACGACGCCCGTGCGGCTGTCGCCGTTTCCGCCAACGCCAACGCCACCGCCAAACCGCTGGCGCCCAGCAACTAAGTCACCCCCACCAGCCCAGAAAAGGACCTGCCGTGAAAATCATTGCCGCTGAAGTCTTCGTGACCAGCCCTTCGCGTAATTTTGTGACCCTGCGGATCACCACCGAGGACGGGGTGACCGGGATTGGGGATGCGACCCTGAACGGGCGTGAGCTGGCGGTGGCGGCGTATTTGAAGGAGCACGTTGCGCAGTTGCTGATCGGGAAGGATCCGCACCGGATCGAGGACACGTGGCAGTTCCTGTACCGGTCCTCGTACTGGCGGCGGGGTCCGGTGACGATGGCCGCGAT